>JBHAEC010000027.1:0-15779 GCA_041855385.1 Veillonellaceae bacterium | reverse complement strand
TGCTTATCGATACATTTACCATGTATGCCCCAACAGAAATTGTATTGGTAGAGCCGGCTGGATTGTCTAAGAGACCGGAAGAATTTCTAAAACTTCATCTTCCCAGAACAGTGATCTCTCCTGTGACCGCCCAAATTATCAAAGAGGAAGCAAAGGCAAAAGCAAAGGCCCATTTTTCTGCCGGTCTGTTTGTAGAAGATGATGTTATGATTGCACTTGGTTACCTGCTTCATTATTTGGAAAATGTACTTAGGACTGATTTGAATCACATAAACTATCTACAGGAAATCGGAAATGATAGCCGCATGATTTTGGATGCTTCAAGTCTTAAGCATTTGGAAGTAACGAAGAATTTGCGTGACGGAGGACAAAAAGGTACGCTGTTTTCTGTTCTTAATAGAACTAAAACCCCCATGGGGGCTCGTCTTCTTAAGCATTGGGTAGAGAGCCCTCTCAGAGAAATAATACAGATAGAAAGTCGTCAAAATGCGGTGGAAGAGCTTGTTATGCAGCCTATGGTACAAGCAAAGATAGCTGATTTATTGGGTCAAGTATTTGACTTTGAACGGATTATTACACGCATTGAAACCGGTACGGTTACACCTAGGGATTTTACCGCCCTTAGAGAGTCTTTGCGCATATTGCCGTTCATAAAGGAAGAAACGACAAATTTTAAATGTAATACCTTGGTAAATACTGCGGGACGTATACATCAACATGGTGATGTTTTTTCTCTTTTGTGCCGAGCTATTTCGGATACGCCTCCCTTAACATTAAAAGATGGTCGAGTTATCAAAGACGGATATAATGAGGAGCTGGATGAATTACGCTCTCTTTCAACCAATAGTCATGAATGGCTGCGTCAGTTAGAAGAGAAAATTAAAGAAACAACGGGCATTAAGCTAAAGACCGGTTATAACAAGGTCTTTGGATATTATTTTGAGGTTACTAATACACATAAGGAAAATGTGCCGGATTACTTTATACGCAAACAAACCTTGTCCAATGCAGAGCGTTATATTACTCCGGAGCTTAAAGAATTTGAGATTAAAGTGCTTAGTGCGAAAGAGCGTATTATCAATCTGGAGCAAAGTCTTTTTCAGGAGTTGCGACTGCAAATAAAGGAACATATTCTCGCTATTCAAGAAACGGCAAGAAGTTTGGCTGTTTTAGATGCATTAGTGAGTTTGGCAGCTGTAGCTTATGAGGGAAGATATATAAGACCTTCTCTGACCAATAGTGGACGGATCAGTATTAAAGATGGACGTCATCCCGTTATTGAAACCTTTTTGAGGCAGGAAGTATTTGTACCAAACGACATAGAGCTCAATCATGAGGATGAAGAATTTCTCCTCATTACAGGCCCCAATATGGCGGGTAAATCTACCTATATGAGGCAGACGGCTATTCTTATGATTATGGCTCAAATCGGATCCTTTATTCCCGCAAGAGAGGCGAGCATTTCTCCCGTAGATCGCATTTTTACCCGTGTGGGTGCCAGCGATGATATTTCTACCGGGCAAAGTACTTTTATGGTAGAAATGAAAGAAGTGGCGCATATTTTGAGCTATGCTACTAAAAACAGCTTAATCATTTTGGACGAAATAGGGCGGGGTACCAGTACATTTGATGGACTTAGCATTGCACAAGCGGTAGTGGAATATATTTTAGAGCATATTCATGCTAAAACTATGTTTGCTACACACTACCATGAACTTACGCCTTTGGAAGAGGTATATAAAGAACTTAAGAACCATACTGTTGCGGTCAAAGAAAAGGGAAAGGATGTAGTATTCCTACGTCGTATTATTCGCGGAGCAGCCGATAAAAGCTATGGTATTCATGTAGCAAAGTTGGCAGGATTGCCCGACAGTGTGCTACAAAGGGCGGAAGTTATCCTCTCAGGTTTGGAAGCAGGGAAAGAACAGGAACCGCGTTCAGCACCGGATAACAAAAATATTGAGTCAAAGAAAATGGAAGATCCAAAAGATAGGATGGAAAGCAGTTTATTTGTTAATACCGTATTGGATGATTTATTAGCCATAGATGTAATGAGCTTAACTCCTATTGAAGCGTTAAATACACTTTACAAATTACAAGAGGAGGCCCGGAAGGGAGGTGGCAGGTAGTGAAAACTACCATTCGTGTATTAGATGAAAAAACAATAAATAAAATTGCCGCCGGAGAAGTGGTTGAGAGGCCGGCCTCTGTCATAAAAGAATTGGTGGAGAACAGCATCGACGCCGGAGCTTCGGCAATAGAAGTAGAAATTATCGGTGGCGGCAGCACTTATATGCGTGTGTCGGATAATGGTAGCGGAATGACAGAAGAAGATGCAAGGCTTGCGGTTTTGCGGCATGCTACCAGCAAGATTCAAAAAGTAGAGGATTTATTCGAAATTTCCTCTCTTGGATTTAGAGGAGAGGCTTTAGCCAGCATTTCTGCAGTTTCTCATTTTGTTATGATAACAAGGCGTTTGGCTGACGAACTGGGGACAAAAATTTGTATGGAGGGGGGGCGCATGGTAGAATGTGTGCCTGCCGGAACTTCTCCGGGGACAACTATTGAAGTAAGAGATCTTTTTTATAACACTCCGGCACGAAAAAAATTCTTAAAGACGGAGAGGACAGAAGGGGGAAAAATTCAGGAGATTATCGGTCGTCTTGCATTGAGTAATCTTCATGTGGCTTTTAAGCTTATTGTTGAAACTCGGATTGCATTGGTAACACCTGGGAATAATTCTTTGGCAGATTGCATGGCCGCCTTATATGGTTACAAAATGGCTGAAGATCTTTTTCCGGTTTCCTATGAGGCTGAAGGAATTATTATAGAAGGTATGGTAGGAAAGCCGTCTCTTCTTAAAAGCAATCGTCAGTGGCAAACCATTATAGTGAATAACAGAATTATATCCGATAAAACAATATATAAGGCGATTGACAATGCTTATCATGCTCTTTTGCCGAAAAACGGCTATCCTCCCGTTGTTATTTCCATTGTAGTTCCTCCTCATACTGTGGATATCAATGTACACCCTCGTAAGAGCGAAGTTAAGTTCAGTGACGAACAACCCGTTTTTAAAGCCGTGTACCATGCAGTGTTGAGAGCCTTGGAAAATAAAACGGGTCTATCAGAGCAAATTGCAACGGAATTCAGAAGCGAAGATAAGCCTTCCTTTTCAAGGCCCATATCCGACTATAGGGACGAAGAGGGTCGAAGAAGGGAAGCAGTAAAGAGGACAGATGATTTTATCAGTCGATTAAAGAGCGGCGAATATCCCGTGAAAAGAAAACTCTCCTATGTGCAGGAAAGCCTTGGACTATCCAGTAGAGAAAAGGTATTTCCCACAAGTTATACGGATGAGGATAAAGAAAAATTTTCTGCTCTTTTGTCGGAGACGAACGAGGGGAATGAAAAGGAAGAATTTTCAAGAAGTGACAGAGATGAAATGAGTTATGAGGAGAGATTTCTTCCTCTTGGACAAGTCGCGTCCTGCTATATTGTGGCGAAAAAAGGAAATGATTTGTATCTCATTGATCAGCATGCCGCTCATGAGCGGATTCGCTATGATAAACTTTGTCGCTTGGCGGAAGATGTTCCACGACAAAGTTTGCTTTTGCCGGTTTATGTTCCCGCTACTGCAGAAGAGTTGGATTTAATGGAAAAGTATATGGATCGCCTGGAAGAATTGGGATTCTCCTTAGAGCAGGGAGGACCCGAACAGATTCGTATAAATGAGATACCCGCCGATCTAGTTGAAAGTAAAGCGGAAGAAATTTTGCGGTATGTTTTCAGCTTTTTACATGACTATCAAGAGCCTACAGGATCACAGCTACGGCATGAGATGATTGCATATGCTTCCTGTCGGGGAGCTATTAAGGCAGGACATAAACTTAATACCTATCAAATGGCGATACTGATTGAGGAGCTCTTTGCTACAGAAAAACCTTATGTATGCCCTCATGGTCGACCTACTATTTTACGGTTTACACCGGAAGAGCTGGGAAAATTGTTTCATCGTGATTAGGCAAGTGAAAATGGGGCATATATATATTGTTACAACAGCACTAAAAGCATGGGAAGAAACAAAAATAAGAGCACAGCAGATTGCCAGACAGTTGCAATTTAAATATGAAGAGAGAAGTAATTTATCATTACTGAAACTACATGAGCGATGTTTTTATCATATGGCCTTAGTAGTGGGAAATAAAGAGACTTTACTGGTAAATGAAAGGGAAGAACAACACGCTTTTCACTTATCCATGGCGCATCTTCGCATATTAAAATTGAAGGAACAAAAAGAGGATTATTTGCTGAAAGCTGTAGGACAAGAACCTCTTCATTCTTTTTTGGATTGTACATTAGGTCTTGCCGGTGACAGTATCGTAGTGTCTTATGCTCATCCCGAAATTAAAAGATTGATAGGCATAGAAGCAGTTCCCGGACTTGCTTATGTGACGAATGAAGGACTTCGTCATTTCTTGCATGAAGATCCATCCATTACTCTTGCCTTGCGCCGCATCCAAGTAAGAATAGCTCATTATATGGATTATTTACAAAGACAAAAGGATAATTCTTTTGATATTGTCTATTTTGATCCGATGTTTAGGCAGCCTGTTTTGGAAAGTCCTCAATTTACACCTCTCAGGGAGTATACAATTCATGAGGAACTAAGTACGGAAGCCTTTCGTGAAGCCATCCGTGTGGCGAAAAGAAAAGTCATAGTTAAGGAGCGGAATTTTAGCGGACTTTTTGAGAAACTGGGGACACATTACGAGGTAGGAGGAAAATATAGCCGTATCCGTTACGGCGTGTTTGAAAAAAATGAATAAACTCATTACGATTGTAGGGCCTACGGCTGTAGGTAAAACGGAATTGACTTTGCAACTGGCTGAGATTCTTGGGAGTTCCGTTATCTCGGGGGATGCATACCAGGTTTATAGAGGTATGGATATAGGTACTGCTAAACCGAGCGAAGACGAACTTGAGCGTGTACCGCACTATTTAATTGATACAATTGAGCCTTTAAGTGTATACAGTGTGGCAGACTTTAAGCGTGATGCTGAAATAATAATAGAAAGAGAAAATGAAGAGGGAAGGATCCCCATACTTTCCGGTGGGACGGGATTATATGTGCAGGCTTTATTGGAAAACTACCGCTTCTCGGATACATCTCCAGACAAAAAAATTCGTCATAAGCTAGATATGATATATGAAGAAAAAGGTCCGGAGGCCTTATTGGCTTATGGAAAGTTATTGGCGGAGAAATATAGTTTAAAGTTGCAATTCACGGATAAACACCGGCTATATCGCTTTATTGAACTTCTTGAAGGCGGAGATGTTCAATCGGTGATAGAACAGCAGAAATCCGGACTTCGATACAAAGGACCGGTAATCGGTCTGCGAAGGGATAGATGTGAATTGTATGAGCGGATCAATTTTCGAGTGGATAAGATGATCGAGGCGGGATTATTTGAGGAAGTTGAGCGATTATTAAAGGCCGGAGTTTCATCAGAAAGTCAAGCTTTTAGAGCCATCGGCTATAAAGAATCTGTGGCATATATTCAAAAGAGACAATCGAGGGATGAAACGATTGCACTTATTAAGCAGAATACAAGGCGTTTTGCAAAAAGGCAAATCACTTGGTATCATAGGATGCCATACATTTCATGGATAGATATAAAGCATGATACGACGCAGAAGGTAATTTATGAGCAAGCATTGCAAATGATTGAATCGGAGTATGAGGAGTTACCTGATAGATCTTAAAAATTTAAAGGATGGACTAAAGAAGAATGACCTTAGAGGAAATAAAGAAAAAGGCCGATTTGTTGGCAAAACCTCAGTTTGAAAAGTTTGAGGCTATATCATTATTTAATACTGAAAAGGTATTGCGTGCATTTAAGGAGTGCAGATTATCGGATCACCATTTTAACGGAAGTAGTGGCTACGGTTATCATGATGGAGGCAGGGAAAAGCTCGATGAAGTGTATGCTCACGTATTTAAGGGAGAAAAGGCGTTGGTGCGCCCCCAATTTGTGTCGGGAACGCATGCGTTGGCAACGGTTCTTCAGGCTTTAATGGGAATGGGTGAAAAGGGCAGAACCGTTCTAAGTGCCGTAGGGGCTCCTTATGATACTATGCAATCCGTAATCGGATCAGCAAGGCAGGTGGAGGGATCTTTAATAGAGCAAGGATTTTTTTATAAAGAAGTTCCGCTAAAAAATAATTCCTATGATTTGCCGGCTATAGAAAAATCCATAACAGAGGATACGCGAGTAGTTCTTATTCAGCGCTCTCGTGGCTACAGTGCGAGAAAACCGCTTTCTATTGATGACATCGGGCGTATTGTTAGTACGGTAAAGAAGATAAATGCTAATGCAATATGTTTTGTAGATAACTGTTATGGAGAATTTACGGAAACTAGGGAACCTTTAGAGGTTGGTGCTGATATTATCGGAGGCTCTTTAATAAAAAATGCAGGCGGTGGCCTGGCACCAACCGGTGGCTATGTAGTGGGGAAAAAAGAATTGGTTGATAAGGTAGCATACCGGCTGACAGCCCCCGGATTAGGCGACCACATGGGATCTTATATACCGGGGTACCGGTTGTTTTTTCAGGGCCTTTTTATGGCTCCACATGTAGTTCTGCAGGCTCTTAAAGGTGCTGTCTATACCGCAGCGGTAGGAGAGCTCTTGGGTTATGAAGTGTATCCTTCAGTAAATGAGGATAGACATGATTTGATTCAGGCAGTAAATCTTCATAATCCGGAGGAAATGGAACAATTTTGTGAAGGGATGCAGGCATATTCCCCTGTTGATGCTTTTGTTAAACCGATTCCGGGAGATATGCCGGGATATAGTGATAAGATTATTATGGCGGGAGGAACTTTTATCCAAGGTTCATCCATTGAATTAAGTGCTGATGGTCCTATAAGACCTCCATATACTATTTATATGCAAGGCGGACTTGTATTTGAGCATTCCTTGCTTGGTATATTGGGAGCGGCAGAGGAACTCTTAAGGCACAGATAGAGTATAGATAAAAGAAAGTATAAGAGCCCTAAGGCTCCGGAAGAGAAGAGAGAAATGAAAAAGAAAGTAGCAGTTGCCGTAAGTGGAGGGGTAGACAGTTCTTTGGTAGCAGCTCTGATGTTAGAGCAAAACTATGAAGTTATTGGATTAACTCTTCGACTATGGGTAAATAATGATGAAAAGGATGAAATGCCGTTAGCCGTTATAGATGGAAAGAAAATGTGCGATTTTCTGGGGATTCCCCATTATATTATTGATGCCAGAGATGCTTTTCATGATTCGGTGGTATCTTATTTTATAAGAGAGTATGCTAACGGAAAAACCCCAAATCCCTGTGTTTTTTGTAACAAGAATATTAAGTTTAAATATCTTTTGGATAAAGCCGTAGAACTTGGTGCTGATTATATGGCAACAGGTCATTATGCACGGTCCGAATTTAATGAAAAAACAGGGCTATATGAAATTCATAAGGGGGCGGATCCCGGTAAGGATCAATCCTATGTACTATATACTTTGACGCAGGAAATTTTAAAAAAAACCATCTTCCCTTTGGGTAAACAGGAAAAAGCAAAGACGCGTCTTATGGCAGAAAAAATGGGGCTTCCTGTTGCACATAAGCCGGATAGTCAGGAAATATGTTTTTTACCCGATAATGATTACCAAAAATTTATTGAAAAAGAATTGATAGAGACGCCTGAACCCGGAATGATTGTCCATGAAAGTGGAGCGGTCTTGGGGACGCATCGAGGTTTGTATCATTACACAATCGGACAGAGGAAAGGTCTCGGTATTGCCTATAAAGAGCCTCTTTATGTTGTAAAATTGGATAGGGAGAATAATACTGTTGTTGTTGGTTCGGATAGCAATTTGTTTACGAATCGTTTATACTGTACATACTATAATTTTCTATCGGGAAAAATACCGAAGACTTTGAAGTGTGAAGGTAAAATTCGTTACGGATCACTGCCCTCTCCCTGTGAAGTCACTGTTAACGAAGAGGGCCTGATGGAGGTTGTTTTTGAAAGACCGCAACGTGCTATTACGCCAGGGCAGTCCGTTGTTTTTTATGAAGGGACGCAGCTCTTGGGCGGAGGAATTATTGACCATATGAATTAGGAGAGATAATATTCATGTCAACGGAACGTATTCGTAATTTTTGTATTATTGCACATATAGACCATGGTAAATCGACATTGGCTGATCGACTTATTGAGCAGACCGGCACATTAACCAAACGTGAAATGGAAGATCAGGTTCTTGATTCGATGGACTTGGAGAGGGAACGAGGAATTACCATTAAAGCGCAATCCGTGCGAATTTTGCATACTGCTAAGGACGGAAAACAGTATACCTTAAATATTATAGATACTCCCGGGCATGTAGATTTTAGTTACGAAGTATCGCGATCTTTGGCAGCTTGTGAAGGTGCACTGTTGGTGGTGGATGCGGCACAAGGTGTGGAGGCACAAACACTGGCTAATGTGTATTTGGCTTTGGAACACGATTTGGAAATCATCCCGGTAATAAACAAAATTGATTTACCCAGTGCCGATCCGGAGCGCGTAAAAAAAGAAATCGAAGATATTATCGGTCTTGATGCATCAGATGCTATTTTGGTGAGTGCAAAGGCAGGGATTGGTATAACGGATGTATTAGAGGCTGTCGTGGAACGGATTCCGTCACCTCCCGATTATAGCAATAGACCACTTAAAGCGTTGGTTTTTGACTCTCGTTTTGATTCTTATAAAGGCGCCATTGCTTATGTGCGAGTTAAAGAGGGAGAGGTTAAATCCAAAGATCTCATTCGTATGATGCATAGCGGAAAGGACTTTGAAGTAACGGAGTTAGGAGTTTTTACACCTCAACTTCTCCCTGTTAATAAACTGGAGTGCGGAGTCGTTGGCTGTATCGCAGCGAGCATAAAAAATGTGCGCGATTGCCGAGTAGGAGATACAGTTACTTTGGCAAATAATCCTGCACAGGAACCATTAGCAGGTTATCGAAAAGCTACATCCATGGTATATTGTGGACTTTATCCCATCGATAGTAAAGATTATGATAATCTAAGAGATGCTCTGGAAAAATTAAATTTAAATGATGCGGCGTTGGAGTATGAACCGGAAACGTCTTTAGCTTTGGGGTTCGGGTTTCGTTGCGGTTTTTTGGGACTACTGCATATGGAGGTCATTCAAGAACGCTTGGAGCGTGAGTACAATCTTCGCCTTATAACGACAGCACCAAGTGTAAACTACAAGGTTGTAAAGACAAATGGAGAGATATTATGGATAGACAATCCCGCTAAGTTACCACCTGTTACAGAAATTGAGCATATTGAAGAGCCTTATGTTAAGGCTACTACTATTGTGCCTAAGGATTATGTGGGTGCCATAATGGAGCTGTCTCAAGATAAACGAGGTGAGTATCAAACCATGGAATATTTGGATGATACTCGTGTGTCTATTGTGTATCATTTGCCCTTAGGGGAGATTATTTATGACTATTTTGATAAGCTTAAATCAGCTACAAAGGGATATGCTTCTTTGGACTACGAGTTACTTGGTTATGAACAGTCTCCTATGGTTAAGCTCGATATTTTATTGAACGGTGAACCTGTTGATGCATTGAGTATTATTGTGCATAGAGAAAAGGCGGCCGGACGAGGACGAATTTTAGCTGAGAAGTTAAAGGAGATTATCCCGAGACAAATGTTTGAAATCCCAATCCAAGCAGCTATCGGTAATAAGATTATTGCCAGAGAAACAGTTAAAGCCATGCGTAAGGATGTATTGGCGAAATGTTATGGCGGAGATATCTCCAGAAAACGTAAGCTGCTAGAAAAGCAAAAAGAAGGGAAAAAACGCATGAAATCGGTGGGAAGTGTGGAAATTCCACAGGAAGCGTTTATGGCTATCCTAAAGGTAGGAGATTAATTATTTTTAGAGAGGCGGGGAGATGGCTCTGCCTCTCTTTTTATAGGGAGATATAAAATGAACGAAGGTCTGGGCATTTATATTCATATTCCTTTTTGCAGGCAGAAGTGTTTTTATTGTGATTTTCCCTCTTATGGAAATTTGGGGGAGTATTACGATCGCTATGTTCATGCTTTGTGTAAGGAAATGGAAATTTGGGCAAAGATTGAAAAAAGAATGAGCGCCCAGCCTGTGGAGTCCGTATATTTTGGCGGAGGAACTCCTACGGAACTTTCCCTACTTCAATTAAAAAAGATTCTAGAACAAGTAAGGCTATACTTTGCCGTTGCCGAAGAAACTGAATACACTATTGAGTGTAATCCGGAAAAAGTAAGTAAAGAATATCTGGAAGGACTGGTTAACTTAGGGTTTACACGTATTAGCTTTGGTGTACAATCTTTTAATAATGAATTACTTCGCTCTATTGGACGTCTTCATACTGAAGATGAGGCAAAAACTGCGATTTTTCAGGCAAAAGAAGCGGGATTCGATAATATCAGTTTGGATATTATGTATGGATTGCCGAAACAGACTATGAAAGATATAAGGCAAGATATAGAATTGATAAAGAAATTGCCGATAAAGCATATCTCCGTTTATGGACTTCAGTTGGAGGCGAACACATATTTGGATAAGTTAGTCCGCTCAGGGCACATAGTTCTTCCCTCCGAAGAGGATGTGGAATCTATGTATGACTACATAACGACAACTCTTCCATTAGTGGGATTTGAACGTTATGAAATATCTAATTTTGCTAAAGAGCAATACTATAGCAGACATAACATGAGGTACTGGCAGTATAAGGCTTATGCAGGTTTCGGAAGTGGTTCACACGCTTTCTATGATAATATGAGGCGCGCCAAGCCTGATTTTGTTGTTCCTTATTGTCAGTCCATTGAAGAGGGACAAATTCCTTATATACTTGAAGAACATATATCAGCTGAAAGAGCCAGGGAAGACTATTGTTTCTTGCACCTCCGTACAAAAGGTGGTATTTGTATAGATGAATTTAAGATTCGATTTGGAATAGACCTTGAAACATTATATGAGGAAGAAATTGCTTACCTTCTTTCAAAAAAATTAATTATAAAGAAGAATAATGCATATGTGTTGACGTCGAGGGGGGCAAAACTTGGTAATCAAGTTTTCGAACTCTTTATAAAATAAACAGTTCGAAGCTGGACCTTTAACGATTAATCTTTTCTTATTTGAATTGATGTGAAGCGAAACATCAACCTTTGTTGAGTAGTTTTTTAGGCACTGCTAATATAAAGTATTACATAGTCTTTACCTTGACATTTATTAAGGTAAAGACTATTATATAGATGTGGTTAGCACTCAATAGTGGCGAGTGCTAACAAAAGAGGTGGAATCATGGATGAGAGAAAAAAACGAATACTACAAGCTATCATTCAGGACTATGTTAAATCGGCAGAGCCAGTGGGATCTAGGACATTAGCCAGAAATTACGAATTGGGAATCAGTCCGGCTACAGTGAGGAATGAAATGTCCGATTTGGAACAACTGGGATTTCTTGAACAACCTCATACATCGGCAGGACGTATTCCTTCAGCGAAGGGATATCGTTTTTATGTAGACACCATGCTTAGTCCGGTCTTTTTTAAAGATGAGGATATTCTTCAAATTAATCGTTTATGGAAAGAGCGAGAAGGAAGTTTTGAAGATTTCTTTCTTGAAACGGCCAAACTCATTTCTCAGGTAAGTCATAACATGAGTATGTTTTTAGCGCCATCCAATGACAGAGCTCTTTTTCGGTACGTACATATTCTTCCGTTAGACGGAGTAAAAGCGATACTGGTCGTGGTTACGGATGCGTATGCTTTAGATAATGAAGTTCTTAACTTTGGAGAAACCGTTGATAAAGATGTGTTGGCGAATATAGCTCAAAAAATAACAAATGTACTTCATGATGTTCCTTTACAATCTTTTGATGAGAGATTGGGAGATAAATTATTGGATATTCTAAAGGAGCCTAAAGGAGTTTTGAATGTTGTTATTCAGGGCATGTTGCGAGCGCTGTCGAAACGAAAATTTATTTATTCTATAGGAACGCTTGAACTGTTGGGACAGCCTGAATTTAAATCCTATGAAAAGATGCATCCTTTACTGAGTTTTTTGGAAGAAAAAGAGCAAATTGGTAAACTGTTAAGCTCTTCGGAATCTCCTATTACTATTCGCATTGGTGCGGAAAACGAAGAAACGTCTATTAAAGATTGTACGCTAATTCAAGCAGATTTTTCCGTTGCCGGAGGCCGAGTGGGCACGTTGGCTATTTTAGGTCCTACGAGAATGGAATATGCAAGAATTTTGAATATGTTGAGATACATGCAACATTTTATTGAAAAAATTGAATAAAAAAGTAGATGAGGTGACATAATGGAGGAACGTGAAGAAAAGGTTTGCGCAGAAGAGACAGTAAGTTCAGAAGGTACTCCTCATGCGGAAGAGCCCGAAAAAATCTCCTCGGAAGAAGGAGAAGAGGCTATTGTTGACAGCGAAGCAGATGCAGAGCTGCAATGGATGGCTGCGGTGGCAGATTTAGAAAATCGTTATAAGCGTTTACAAGCGGACTTTGATAATTTCCGCCGACGTACGGCAACGGAAAAGGAGCAATTATCCTCTTATGTAAAAGCTGAAGTTATTAAGACGTTACTTCCCGTATTGGATAACTTTGATCGCGCTCTGAGAACACCTATATCCGAAGAAAATAGGAGTTTTTTAGAAGGATTTGCTATGATCCGTGAGAGTTTGTGGTCAATTTTACAGCAAAATGGGCTAGAAAAAATCGAATCTCAAGGAAAACCTTTTGATCCGAATTTTCACAATGCGGTCATGCAAGTGCCCTCCGATGAGTACTTGGATGACACGGTATCGGAGGTATTTCAAGAAGGATATACAGTGGATGGGAAGACCATACGTCCGGCTATGGTTAAAGTCGTTAAAAATTAAGCGTAATATTATTAACTTTATAGATAAAAAATAGGAGGTCATTTATAATGGCAAAAGTAATCGGTATTGATTTAGGAACAACAAATTCTTGCGTAGCTGTAATGGAAGGTGGCGAAGCAGTTGTAATTACAAATCAAGAAGGAGCACGTACGACTCCTTCTGTTGTGGGATTTGCTAAAAATGGAGAACGCTTGGTGGGGCAATTAGCAAAGCGCCAAGCCGTTTCAAATCCGGAAAATACAATTTCTTCCATTAAGCGCCATATGGGGAGTGAATATAAGGTAACTATTGAGGATAAGAAGTATACACCACAAGAGATTTCCGCAATGGTATTACAAAAGCTTAAGGCAGATGCGGAGGCATATTTGGGTGAGAAGGTAAGTCAAGCGGTTATTACTGTGCCGGCGTATTTTACGGATAGCCAACGGCAAGCAACGAAGGATGCGGGATCCATTGCGGGGCTTGAAGTGTTGAGAATCATCAATGAGCCTACAGCGGCAGCACTTGCTTATGGAGTTGATAAAGAAGAAGATGGAAAAATCTTGGTATTTGACCTTGGGGGAGGTACCTTTGACGTATCTATCCTTGAATTGGGCGACGGAGTGTTTGAGGTAAAGGCAACTAGCGGTAATAATCACTTAGGTGGAGATGACTTCGATCAACGCATTATGGACTGGTTGGTAGGTGAATTTAAAAAAGAGACAGGCATAGATCTTTCCAAGGATAAAATGGCGGATCAACGCTTGAAAGAAGCGGCTGAAAAGGCGAAAATTGAACTTTCCGGCGTGATGAGCACTAATATCAATTTGCCTTTTATTACTGCCGATGCAACAGGGCCTAAGCATCTTGACTTAACTTTGACGCGTGCTAAATTTGAAGAGTTAACTTCGGATTTGGTAGAAGCAACGATTGAGCCTACGCGTAAAGCATTGGCTGATTCCGGCTTATCTGTAAATGAAATAGATAAAATTCTTTTGGTAGGTGGCTCAACAAGAATTCCTGCGGTACAAGAGGCGATTAAGCGCGTTCTTGGAAAAGAACCTACTAAAAATGTAAACCCCGATGAGTGCGTAGCTATTGGTGCCGCTATTCAGGGAGGTGTTCTTGTAGGGGAAGTAAAAGATGTACTTCTCTTGGATGTAACGCCCTTGTCTTTGGGTATCGAAACCTTAGGGGGAGTGTTTACGCGTATTATCGACAGAAATACGACGATTCCGACGTCTAAAAGCCAAGTATTTTCTACCGCAGCAGACAATCAGCCATCTGTAGATATTCATGTTTTACAAGGAGAGCGTGAATTTGCTCGAGATAATAAAACATTGGGTCGATTTGAATTGTCGGGGATTCCGGCGGCTCCGCGGGGTATTCCTAAAATCGAAGTTACTTTTAATATTGATGCGAACGGTATTGTTCATGTAAGTGCGAAGGATTTGGGCACAGGTAAAGAACAAAATATTACCATTACTTCTTCCGGAGGATTGGATAAAGATGAAATTGATCGCATGGTAAAAGAGGCGGAAGCACATGCAGCGGAAGACAAGGCAAGAAAAGAAGAAACGGAAGTAAAAAATAATGCGGATTCTCTAGTTTATCAGGCAGAAAAGGCAATTAAAGACTTTGAGGGTAAAGCTGATGCCACCCTACTTGAGCAAGTAAAAACAGCTAAGGATAAGCTGAAAGCGACCATTGAAAACGGGGATATAGAGGCGATCAAAAAAGACAGCGAAGAATTAACTAAACCATTGTATGAACTGTCTGCAAAGATGTATGAACAGGCGCAAGCAGCGGGAGCTGCCGAACAGGATCCTTCGACGGAAAAAAAAGACGATAATGTAGTGGATGCCGACTATACCGTTGTAGATGAAGAGAAGAAATAATAGAAGGGTAGATAAGAATGAGTTCGAGAGACTATTACGAGGTCTTAGGTGTTGAAAAGGGTGCTTCACAGGATGAAATAAAAAAGGCTTTTCGTAAAAAGGCCAGACAATACCATCCTGATGTAAATCGAGAGAATCCGAAGGAAGCAGAAGAAAAATTTAAAGAAGTAAATGAGGCCTATGAGATCCTTTCGGACGAGCAAAAACGTGCCCAATACGATCAGTTCGGACATGACGCCTTTACACAGGGTGGCGGAGCGGGCGGCTTCGGCGGCTTTGGAGGATTTCAAGGCGGTTTTGGTGGAGAAGGCGGTTTTGGGGATATCTTTGATATGTTCTTTGGCGGAGGTGGAAGACAACGTTCAGGACCGCAAAAGGGCGCGGATTTGCGTTATGACCTAGAGATATCTTTTGAAGATGCGGCTTTCGGTAAAACTACGGAAATCAATGTGCAGAAACAAGAAGAGTGTAGCCATTGCAGTGGTACGGGAGGAGAGCCGGGAACAAAAGTTGAAACGTGTGCTCATTGTCACGGATCGGGACAGGAACAGGTGATTACCGACACTCCGTTTGGTAGAATGGTAAACACTAGAACTTGTTCTAATTGTGGAGGTTCTGGTAAGCGTATTGAAAAGAGCTGTAGTAAATGTCGCGGATCCGGACGCATGCGCGTACAAAGAAAAATTACGGTTAAGGTTCCTCCTGGAGTGGATAGCGGATCCAGATTGCGAGTGGCAAATGAGGGAGAGCCCGGAACAAAGGGAGGCCCGAAGGGAGACCTTTACGTATATATTTTTGTTAAGGCACATAAAGAATTTGAAAGAAATGATGTGGATGTAATTAGCCAGGTGGATATTTCTTTTGCTCAAGCGGCACTGGGAGCCTCTGTACAGGTTAATACATTAGATGGTAAGATAGAGCTCAAAATTCCG
>JBHAEC010000026.1:0-5525 GCA_041855385.1 Veillonellaceae bacterium | reverse complement strand
TTTAGATTGGCAGTGTGAGCGTTAATTATATACTCTAAATTTGTAAGGCGACCGGGATAGCTGTCCGAATTTCCTGATGTAATCTGATCAAGTCGATCTTGGAGAACAAGAATTTGTATCTGCTGCAAAATCATACAAGAAAAAAGGAGCAGGAAAACAAAAAATATGAGAGCTTTTTTGGTACATAATTTGTATCGAATGTTGGAAAGAAGCGATATGATGCGTTTCATAGAATCATCCATTACATATTATTTAAATTAGATAATTTTGCCTTTACAAAATCAAGCCAAAGCTGGGATGCATGAGATAGATAATGACTGCGCTTCCAAATAACATATAAATTATGCATGATTTCAGGTTCTACCAAAGGCCTAACGACTACATTATTAGCTACATTGGTATTTTCCCCCATTCCCGGGCAAAGTCGGCTGGGAAGCAGTGCTACGGCGAGATTGGCTCCTACGGTCTGGAGCATGAGATCGCGTTGGCTGGTTTCAAAAACAATCTTGGGCTGAAACCCGGATTGTTTACAGGATTTAATGATTTCATCATGCAAATTAAAATCGTCACGATAAAGGACAAAAGGTTCTTCCGCTAATTGTGACAGCTTGATTTCGCCAGATTTTGCAAGGGGATTATCCTTTGGAAGAATTACATGTAAAGGATCATTGGTTAGAAAGAAAAACTCAAAGTCCTTAGCTTGTGGCTTTGTGCAAATAATACCAATATCTATGAGTCCTTCTTGAACACTGATTTCTACCTTTTTTGATCCGTGTTCATAAAGTTCCAGATCAATTTGAGGGTAATTTTTTTTGAACTCTCCCAACAGTTGTGCAAATATGGGTGCATCCGTAATAGGTGGTAATCCGATATGAATAGATCCCTGCTCCAATTTAAACTCGTTTTCAAAGTCCAGTTTTAAGTGTTCAAACATAAAGACAACGCGTTTGGCATGGGTAAGGAAAATAGTTCCTCCGTCAGTTAACTCTACCGATTTGGCATTACGCATAAACAGTACAACACCCAACTCGTCTTCTAATGCTTTGATAGTGCGACTGATGGCAGATTGTGAAATATGGAGATTTCTGGCAGCCTTGCTAAAACTTTTCTGATCTGCGACTTCAACAAAATATTTTAAATGATGAAAATCCATGGTGTCACCTCAATATAAAAATAAGCGGTCATGACGCAAAGCCCATACTGAGAATGAGAAGGGCTAAGAATAGTCAAAATATATTAATATCCATATGTTCAGTAGGATATAATATGCGGAAATGGTAAGTTGTTGTAGCGTTTTTTGCAAAATTGAAAGCGATGAGAAATATTGTTTTCTTATCTCAGTAAGGATATAATGAGAAAAGAGGTACTATGTTAATTTGTTATTTTAGTAAAAAATTACCCCTTTCAATTGCAATATTGTAATAAGATAATAGTAATATATTTTTGTAATAATAGCAATAGAGATAGGGAATTATCTTTTATATATTATGAAAGTAAGAACATGAAAATACGCTTATAACCGCTGTTTTCCGGATGTATTTGTTTAGGTTCTTCTTAAAAGAAGAGAGCGTGATAACGGAAACTCATGCAGGGAGAAACCATTCTTATGTTTAATAATATTAATATAACAAATTATTATGTATGAAAATGTATAAAAAAGGAGGCTTTTTAAATGAGAAAAATGAAGACCATGGATGGAAATCAGGCAGCAGCTCATATTTCTTACGGATTTACCGAAGTTGCAGCCATCTATCCGATTACCCCTTCTTCTCCCATGCCCGAGCATGTGGATGAGTGGGCGGCAGCAGGACGGAAAAATATTTTCGGACATCCTGTGAAAGTGGTGGAAATGCAGTCTGAAGCAGGTGCTGCCGGTGCAGTACATGGCTCTTTGCAAGCCGGGGCACTTACAACAACCTTTACGGCATCCCAAGGACTGCTTTTGATGTTACCGAACTTATACAAAGTAGCCGGCGAATTATTGCCGGGAGTTTTCCATGTTGCGGCTCGTGCTTTAGCATCCCACGCACTAAGCATCTTCGGAGACCATCAAGACGTAATGGCGGCACGTATGTCCGGCTGCGCTATGCTTTGTGAAGCCAGTGTTCAGGAAGTTATGGATCTCTCTGCTGTGGCGCATTTATCCGCTATTAAGACGCGTGTTCCGTTTATCAATTTCTTTGACGGTTTTAGAACATCTCACGAAATTCAAAAAATTGAGGTTCTTGAGTATGAAGAGCTGGGAGCACTTATCGATCAGGAAGCACTGGCGGATTTCCGGTCTCGTGCATTGAGTCCGGATTCTCCCGTGACAAGAGGTACAGCGGAAAATCCGGATATTTACTTCCAACATAGGGAAGCATCTAATCCGTTCTATCTCAACATTCCTGAAGTTGTTGAAGAGTACATGGCAAAGATCAACGCTTTGACCGGCCGTAACTATCAGTTGTTTAACTATGTAGGACATCCGGAAGCGGAAGATGTGATTGTCGCTATGGGATCCGGCTGTCAGGTAGTGGAAGAAACCGTTGACTATCTAAACGAACAGGGCAAAAAGGTAGGTATGATTTCTGTTCACCTATTCCGTCCTTTTGCAATGGATCGTTTTGTAGGAGCATTGCCAAAAACAGTGAAAAGAATCGCTGTTTTAGACCGTACAAAAGAAGCAGGTGCTATCGGAGAGCCGCTTTATCTTGATGTACAAGCAGCGATTGCAAAAGCAGGCCTTCCTGTTTCTATCGTTGGTGGTCGCTATGGATTGAGCTCCAAGGATGTTCTTCCGGAAGATATTTTTGCAGTATTTGAAAACTTGGCACAAGCAGAACCGAAAAATGGATTTACTTTAGGGATTGTTGATGATGTAACCAATCTTTCTTTACCGAGAGGAGCTGCACTGGATATTCCGGCAGAAGGATTGTCTGCATGTAAGTTCTGGGGCTTCGGTTCAGACGGAACTGTAGGCGCCAACAAGAGTGCTATTAAAATAATCGGCGACCATACGGATATGTATGCGCAGGCTTACTTTGATTACGATTCTAAAAAATCCGGCGGCGTAACCATGTCTCACCTTCGTTTCGGTAAGACACCTATTGCTAAGCCATATCTGATTAAAGCAGCAGACTTTATTGCCTGTCATCGTCAATCCTATGTAAATACATATGATTTATTGCGTGGAATTAAAAAAGGAGGGACGTTCCTTCTTAACTGCACTTGGACTCCGGAAGAATTGGAAGTGCAATTGCCTGGTAAGTTAAAACGTGCCATTGCTAATAACGATGTACAATTTTATATCATCAATGCGGCGAACATTGCCCATGAACTTGGCTTAGGCGGCCGTATCAACATGATCTGTCAAGCGGCATTCTTTAAATTATCTCAAATCATTCCTTTGGATGAAGCTGTTAAATACTTAAAAGATGCTGTTGAAGAATCTTATGGTAAAAAAGGTCAAAATGTAGTAGATATGAATAATGCTGCTATTGACCAAGGTGTAGAAGCACTTGTGAAAATCAATGTTCCGGAAAGCTGGAAGACAGCTGAAGATGCAGTAATTGAGCATGAAAAAGATATTCCTTGCTATGTGAAAAATATCTGTAATCCCGTTAATGCGCAAGCAGGTATGGATTTGCCTGTAAGTGCCTTTGTAGGCTACGAAGACGGTACATTGCCGTCCGGGACTGCAGCATATGAAAAACGAGGCTCTGCACTCTTTGTTCCGCATTGGATTCCTGAAAATTGTATTCAGTGTAATCAGTGCTCCTTTGTCTGTCCTCATGCGACGATTCGTCCTATCTTAGCAACGGCGGAAGAAGTGGCTGCAGCACCGGAGAATTTTGATGTTATTCCTGCTATAGGGGCAAAAGATTATCAATTCCGCATAGCCGTGTCCCCACTTGATTGCTTGGGTTGCGGTAATTGTGCAAATGTATGTCCATCACCTAAGGGCAAAGCGCTGGTAATGACTCCTATTGACTCCGAAATGAAGTATGCAGAACCATGGAACTATGCTATGGAATTGCCTGTGAAACCAAATCCGATGAAGAAGGATACGGTAAAAGGCAGTCAATTTGAACAACCGCTGTTGGAATTCTCCGGCGCCTGTGCGGGTTGCGGTGAAACGCCGTATGCACGCTTACTGACGCAACTATTTGGCGATCGCATGATGATTGCCAATGCAACAGGGTGTTCCTCTATTTGGGGGGCTTCCATGCCGGCTTCGCCATATACGAAGAATCAGAAGGGGCAAGGGCCTACATGGGCGAACTCCTTGTTCGAGGATAATGCGGAATATGGCTACGGTATGTTTATCGGTACGCAAAAAATTCGTGAACAACTTGCGGAGCATGTAAAAGCAGTTATTGCAGTGGCCGGTGATGAAGTAAAAGTAGCTCTTGAAGATTGGCTCGAGCACAAGGATCAAGGTGAAGGTACGCGGGCTCGTGCAGAACGCGTTGTACATCTTCTTGAAAATGCAGGCGAACTTTGTGAGCATGGTAAAGCTATCCTGGAGAACAAACAATATCTTGTTAAACGTTCCCATTGGATCTTTGGTGGGGACGGTTGGGCCTATGATATTGGATTTGGTGGCCTTGACCATGTACTCGCATCCGGAGAAGATGTAAATGTATTTGTATTTGACACGGAAGTATACTCCAATACGGGCGGACAGGCATCCAAGTCTACGAATACGGCTGCTATTGCACAGTTTGCCGCTAATGGAAAGAGAACAAAGAAAAAAGACCTTGGTATGATTGCCATGACGTATGGATATGTGTATGTTGCGCAAGTAGCTATGGGCGCAGATAAGAACCAACTTATGAAAGCGATTACCGAAGCCGAAGCATATCCGGGACCATCTCTCATCATTGCTTATGCGCCATGTATTACTCATGGTATTAAAGCGGGAATGGGATTAAGTCAGGAAGAAGAACGTCGTGCGGTTGCGGCCGGATACTGGGATTTATACCGTTACAATCCTACTCTTAAAGGTACGGACAAAAATCCGTTCTCCTTGGATTCTAAGGAGCCGACGGAAAACTTCCGCGAATTCTTGATGGGAGAAGTTCGTTACTCATCCTTACAAAAAGCGTACCCTGACGTAGCAGAGCAACTCTTTGAGAAGACAGAAGAGGATGCAAAAGAACGTCGCCTGAGCTATGTGCGCATGCAAAAAGCATTAGATCCGAATAACAACTAAATGTAAACGGATAGTTAGACGGATAAAATATGGAATTGTGAATAACAAAAAAGAACCCCGCGCTATTGCAATAGTGCGGGATTCTTTTTGTTTATTACAGCATATGCATTTCCTGTGCTTTATCATAGTCTTCCAAGATGTCGCTTGTCGGCTCTTTGTCAAGGAGGCTAACAACATAGATGGCGATGGATGAGAGTAGGAAACCGGGAACAATTTCGTACAATCCGAACCAGCTAAACTGCTTCCAGATGAGAACGGTTAAACCGCCTACGACGACGCCTGCAATGCAGCCCAGTCGGGTCATGCGCCTCCAATAAAGGGAGATGAG
>JBHAEC010000025.1:0-5244 GCA_041855385.1 Veillonellaceae bacterium | reverse complement strand
TACTGCTTCCATCTTGTCGGGATCGGTAACCATATAAGGAGAAATATACCCTCTGTCAAATTGCATTCCTTCCACTACATTAAGGTCGGTCTGTAACCCACGGGATTCTTCTACTGTAATAACGCCGTCTTTTCCTACTCTCTCCATTGCTTCTGCAATCAACCCACCAATTTCTTCGTCTCCTGCAGACACGGAAGCAACCTGTGCGATCTCTTCCTTTCCGGAAACAGGAATAGCACGTTTTTGAATTTCTTCTACCAATGTTTTAACTGCCAGCTCAATTCCTTTTTTTAATACCATAGGATTAGCGCCCGCTGCAACATTGCGCATCCCTTCCTGTATCATCGCCTGTGCCAACAGTGTTGCCGTCGTGGTGCCGTCACCTGCCACATCATTTGTCTTTGTAGCCACTTCCTTTACCAGTTGGGCTCCCATGTTTTCAAAAGGATCAGAAAGTTCAATATCCCGAGCAATGGTAACACCGTCATTTGTGATAGTAGGAGCACCGAATTTTTTATCCAGTACCACATTGCGTCCCTTTGGCCCTAATGTTACTTTAACTGCATTTGCCAATGCATCTACACCACGGCCTAATGCACGACGAGCTTCTTCATTAAAAAGAATTTCTTTTGCCATTATAAATCCTCCTAGAATGTCCTGTTTTCTTACTATGTCTATATTTCAAAAATGCAAAACTCTATTAGCTCTTATACAATTGCCAATACATCGCGTTCATTAAGGATAAGATACTCTGCACCGTCACCCATTTTTACTTCCGTACCGGCATATTTTGCGAAAATAACTTTGTCTCCTACCTTAACTTCTACAGGAATACGTTGGCCGTTTTCACATACTTTGCCGGAACCGACTGCTACTACTTCGCCCTCTTGTGGCTTTTCTTTTGCTGTATCCGGAAGAAAAATCCCACTCTTCGTTTTCTCTTCTCTCTCCAATACACGAATTATTACACGATCGCCTAAAGGTTTTAACATAATCGTTCTCTCCTTTGCTATACACCAATTTTATTCTTTGTTAGCACTCTCATTCATTGAGTGCTAACTACAAGTCTTATTATACTAAATATTTTTATAATTGCAATACTTTCGGAGAATTTTTATTGGCTTATAAATAAAAAACATTTTTTATTCTCATATATAAAACCCTCCGGCAGTACCTGGCAGAGGGCTTATTTCTATTTCTTTTTTTGAGACAACTGAACAATGGAAAAAGCCAGGTCCCCCATGGTTCTTCCCTTTTCCATGCTGTAAGACCGCATGCGTCTAAACGCTTCTTCTTCGGATAGCCCATGCACTTTCATGAGAATTCCCTTTGCCTTCTCAATTATTTTTCTCTCTTCCAACGTTTGCTCTAATCTTAAAATATCGCTCTTCACAGTACCCAATTCCTGAAACCGTCCAATAGCCATCTTTAAAGCAGGTACCAAATGAGCTTCTCTAACGGGTTTAACCAAATAGCCGTATACGCCCGATTCACGTGCCTTTTCGATAAGATCCTCCTGACTGTATGCTGTCAACAGTACCACAGGACAAATATCTAAGCGGGCAATTTGCCTGGCCGCCTCTATACCGTCAAGTTTTGGCATCTTTATATCCATAAGGAGTACATCAGGACGCTTTTCTTTTACCAGTGAAAGTGCTTCAACACCATTTGCCCCCTCTCCGACCACAATATGCCCCGCTTTTTCAAGCTGTTCACGCAAATCCATGCGTATTAGCGATTCATCATCCACAATCAATACTCGCATACATCCTCCCTATAAGCCAATATCTTCACGGGCAAAAGAAAGTTTTACCGTCAGCCCTTTTATTTTGGGTCTGATAAATTCTATGCTACCTTTACACTCATTTTCTACTAAATTTCTGATTATTTGAAGTCCCAAATGTGCTGATTCTCGAAAATCAAAGGACTCTTTTACACCTTTTCCGGAATCTGTCACAACTATAAGTACTTGTTCTGTAGATTCCACTACTTCCACCACAAGACTTCCCTCTATTTCACCTTTTAATCCATGT
This sequence comes from Veillonellaceae bacterium, assembly GCA_041855385.1. Taxonomy (GTDB): domain Bacteria; phylum Bacillota; class Negativicutes; order Veillonellales; family Veillonellaceae; genus JBHAEC01. Next base: position 3,211 of record JBHAEC010000025.1, on the reverse strand, counting down.
TTAAAGGCATTGGAAATAAGTTCATTTAAAACAAGAGACAAATATGTCGCTCTGGCAGAGGGCACACGCAAGGATATTCCCCTATACTCGCAGGTAATGTTCTGATTTTCCTCTAACATACTATGCCGCAGAAGACGCATAAGTTCTTCTGAAATCGTTCTGATATCGATATAATCTTCCTCGTAATGAGAAATAATATCGTGCACCAAAGACATGCTTTCAATGCGACTTACACTTTCCTGCAAGGCCTCTTTTACCTCAAAAGAATGCGTCCGCCTCGCCTGCATACGAAGCAATCCCGCAACGGTTTGTAAATTATTCTTGACGCGATGGTGAATCTCTTTAATAACGGAGTTTTTTATCATTAATTGCTGCTCTGACTCGCGCTGTACCGTACGATCCTTCAAAACCAAATAGCTACGTACCGGCTTCCCTCCGGAAATAACAGGAATAATCTGTTGTAAGAGTACGATATCTCCGTAAATTTCCTCTGTTTCCATCCCTTGATGGGCGGCCAGTGCTTGTTTAACGGAAAAAAGTTTAATATTTCCGCCAAAAACGGACATACCCACCAAACGCTTATCCACACCTAAGAGATTAACTAAATGACTGGCTACTTCGTTTGCGTAAAGTATAGTCCCGGCTTCACTGAAAATAATAAGGCCGTCTCGGTAAGAAAAAGGTTCATAAAGCTTCGGTAATTTGCTGTCCGGTACCATAATAGCCATAAACGCCGTTTCCGCCAGCAAATAAAACTCATTCCCTTTTTCAGCTCCTATAAAAGCGAGTCCCCCGATAATTTTTCCTCCATTATCGACAATGGGAAATACGGCTGTATGTTTTAAAATACCATAATCGCTTTCCTGTTTCCCCCTTACAGGTCGACCTGTACGCAACGCTTCTTCCCATAGGGGCATTTCTCCCCGTTTTACCTTCTGTCCTGACACACGTCTATCTGCTTCTTTTCCGCTATAATGCCCTATAGTCAAAAGTGCCTCTTTGGAACATGTAAATAAGCATGCCTCACAGCCTGAAATCGTAGCGGCAAAAGGCAGTAAAAGAGCTATTTGCGATAGTAACTGTATTTGTGTGCCCGATAAGTCTGTATAGGTTCGGCAAATTTCTTCTGTTTTCATGGTCCTTCCTCACCAATTTGTAATGCCGGTTTTGCATTTAATGTCAGAGGAGAAACCTCTCCGTTTAAAGCCATGTAATAGGCCCGGCAACCTATCATAGCGGCATTATCCGTACACAAAATACCCGTCGGTTTATAAAATCTATACCCTTCTTCATCGCACATACGTTGCAGTTCTTCCTGTAAAGAAGAATTGGCTGATACTCCGCCGGCTACCGTAATCACATGATAGCCGGTTGCCCTCGCAGCCTCTCTTGTTTTCTCTACTAAAACTTCTACCACGGCCTTCTGGAAAGAGGCAGCTACATCTTCCGGAATAATCGTGTCCCCTTTTTGTTTGCTACTATTCAAATAATTAAGAACGGCTGATTTTAAGCCACTGAAGCTGAAATCGAAATTATCTTTTTCCTGAAAGGCCTTTGGAAAAAGGATGGCTTCTTTATTCCCCGCTTTGGCTAAATCATCAATATACGGGCCCCCTGGATAGGGATACCCCATAACGCGCGCAATTTTATCAAAAGCCTCTCCTGCCGCATCATCACGTGTTTGCCCAAGTACACGGAATGTATTATACCCTTCCACGCAAACCAGCATGGTATGTCCACCGGATACGACTAAGCTTAAAAAGGGAGGCTCCAGATTCGGATCCACTAAAAAATTGGCAAATATATGCCCCTCCATATGATTAACACCAATTAACGGCTTATCAAGAGCATAAGAAAGTCCTTTTGCCACCGACACGCCCACCAATAAAGCACCTACTAAGCCGGGGCCGTACGTAACACCGATATGATCTATGTCCGCCAAAGACACCTTTGCCTCTTCCAAAGCTTGTTCGATAACGCCCAAGACTTGTTCTATATGATGTCGGGATGCAATCTCGGGAACAACGCCACCGAATTTTTGATGAATCGGAACCTGACTGGAAATAACATTGGATAGAACAATGCGCCCATCTTTTAAAACTGCGGCCGCCGTTTCATCGCAACTGCTTTCAATAGCCAATGTGTACACACTCATGGAGTTTCCTCCTCTTTTAATAATGACATAATATAGGCATCCTCTACAGGATCGGTATAATACTGTTTTCGTATTCCCTTTACGGTAAAACCGAATCGCCTATACAACGCCAACGCCGCCACATTGGAAAAGCGAACTTCCAAGAATACTTCCGCAACAGATTCTTTGAAAATTTCCTTAAGCAATCTTCTTACCAATCGGCCGCCATAGCCATCTCGTCTAAACTCCTTCTTTATGGCAATGTTGGTAATTTGTCCCTCATCCGCCACAATCCATGCTCCGCCATAACCGACAACTGCTCCGTCAACTTCCACCACGAGATACAGAGATTTCGGATTATGAACCAAATCATTGGTAATTGACTCCATAGACCAAGGAACAGAAAAACAATCTTCTTCCACCCCGTAAATAGCCGGCACATCTTCTATCGTTGCACGCCTAATTCTCACTGCTTAGCTCCTTCTGTCTTTTTTCCCAAAGAACTTCCGCCTCAGACTTTCGAATATAAAAGGGCTGTATAGACATGACATCGTCTACTTCGTTAAAAGCAAATCTGTTCTTGGCGGCCCACAAAAGTTGTCCTGCCCTTGGAATAGCCATCGTAGGGAGAGCTACAGAAAAATGAGGTGCAAAAGAAAGAATCTCGTCTCTATTTTTGCCTATTCCATCCCCTACGAATATTACGGGATTTGCCTGCGATGCCAATTCTTCAAGTGTTGTCAAGAAACTTTTTACCACGGGTTTTTGCAAAACTTCAATAGCCTCTCCGTTACAGCGGTATAACGCTTCATAAACATTCTTTTTCTGCGCATCGATACACACGCAAATTAACGAATTTGTATAGGCAAAATTGTATGCCAACACTTCCGGTGTCAGCACTCCAACAATGGGAATCCTAAGTGCATAAGCCATTGCCTTTGCCGTACCCAATCCGATGCGAAGACCTGTAAAAGACCCCGGACCTATGCTTACTCCAATCCCTTGCAAATCTTTTTTATCCACTTGGCAGGATTCCATCAATATATCTATATGTGGCACTAACTGCTCCGAATGTGT
>JBHAEC010000024.1:0-36958 GCA_041855385.1 Veillonellaceae bacterium | reverse complement strand
GCGGACATGTCCCCCCTCACTCATCATGTCCGCCAACGCAACTATCTGATAAGAAGTTATCAGCTTACATAAGAAAGACAAACTAAAAGAAACACAATTTCGTTGTGTTTCTTTTTTCATTCCCATACTCTTTTTACATCCCTTACTTATAAATATAACCCGTTTTCTAATCACCCTGGAGACACTTTCTGTCTGCTTCACGCCATGATACTGAGATGATATTATTACATAGAATACGCAAAAAAGACCGGCATAAATGCCGGTCTTTTGCTATTCATTATGTTATTATAGTAAGCTTTTTGCCTCATTATTGTATTGGCAAAAATAGCATCGGATCTACCGGGACACCGTTTACACGCACCTCATAGTGCAAGTGGCTTCCCGTGCTTTTTCCGGTACTGCCCATCAGAGAAATAATATCTCCCTGACTGACTCTCTGCCCCTCTTGAACCAATATAGTCGAGTTATGTCCATACCGCGTTACAAGTCCATTCCCATGATTTACTTCCACTAAATTACCATATCCACCCATATAAGCTGCAATTGTTACAATTCCATCCGCCGTCGTTTCGACCGCAGTTCCATAAGTGTTGGCAATATCCAGCCCTTCATGTTGTCCACTACCTCCGTAAACCGGATCCTCTCGTACTCCAAAGGTAGACGTTATACTTCCCGTAGTGGGCCATATGGATGGCTTTGTAGGATCTGTGCCACCATTTCTAGAGATAAGTATAGAGTTCTGCCATTCCCGAATCTGTTCAATAGATCCATCCTTCAGCAAAGCACGGAGAGTATAAAACGACCTTAAATGGCCCTGTGCCTTTTTATCTAATGTATAGACCTTTGAAAGCATCTCCGTTACATTTAAACCGGAACCTCTCTCTTCTGTCCGCGTGGATACTTTAGTCGCTCCTCCCCCTTGAGGGGTACTTCCCTGTTCAGCTCCCTTAACCATTTGCCGTAACTCTTGATCCAGGCTTTCTAGGGTTTTCATCTTTTCATCCAATATTTGCGTTTTCTGCTCCAATAGCTTTAGCTGCTCACTTTGCAATTGCGTCTGCTCGCGTAATTGCAACAATTCAACTTGTTGACCGACACCCCAAACGCCAAATCCGATACATACAGCGAAAATAAGGATTACAATGGCCAGCCACCGGCGCCCTTGCTCTCGCGTAAAAACAATACTGTATCGATCCCCCTCCGCACGTATAGCTGATGCTATGCTGCCGGGTAATCTCATTCACTTTCACATCCTTCTTTACTTCTATCTCTTCACATCAAGAAGAGATAGTACCACTAATAAGGGATTCTTCATTTGATTTATCCCCCAATGCTTCATTCACGCTTTCCATTTCCTCCTGACTCAAGCTGGACAAGCTTTTTCCATTTACAATGGGCTTGCTGAAGATCCTTGACTCATTTCTTCCGTATACACTGGAAATACATATGCCGTTATTATTTCCATCTAACAGCGTAAGAGAAAATGATAAATCGTTACCGATGTTTTCAAAAGCATTGTATTTAACAAATCCGATTTTCTGAAATGTATCCCCCTGTATTTTTTTTATTGCATGCTGTTGCTGGAAAAGCAACTCCATAGATTGTGCAGCTTCTCGAAGCTCTTTAATTTCTACGGAAAGTTTTCTCTCCAGACTACTACCATCTTCGCCATTCATAAAGTACTCATATTTTTTTGTTAAGCTACGCAAGCGATTATGCAATAAAATACAATATATCAGTAGTCCTATCGAAAGGATCCCCACCATAATTGTTATCATTGTTATATCAAAGGTTATAGGCATATCTTCCACCTCATATTAGTTCTTTCTCAAAAGGACTTACTGTACGTTCTAGTATACCATGAAGCGCGGCTATAAGTATACCGTAATTCACGATTGGCACACCTTTGTAGGTAGCTGCATTCACGCGATTTAATACTTCCCTTCTTGTTAACATACACGCACCACAGTGAATAATCAAATCAAATTCCTCTATATTCTCGGGAAAAGATCCTCCCGAGGACCATGTAAAATCAAGGTCTTCAAAGCCATTCTCTTTAAGCCATCGGGGAATCTTTACGGTTCCTATATCTTCACATTGTTGACGATGCGTACAGCCCTCGCTTATCAGTATTTTCGATCCCTTCTTGAGCCCTCGGAGCGCTTTTATACCGGACATCAATGTAGGTAAATCCCCTTTAAATCGTGCCATCAGAATAGAAAAAGACGTTAAAGGAATTGAGTTCGGCACAATTTGGTCAACTTCCTTAAAAACTTGTGAGTCGGTAATTACCAAATCGGGGGGTCTGTTTTGTTTCAAAAAATAAGTTTTCAGCTCCTCCACTTGCATGACAAGGGCCATTCCCCCCTTATCTAATATCTCCCTAATCACCTGTACCTGAGGTAAAATAATCCTTCCCTTGGGGGCGGAATCATCAATAGGACAAACCAACAATACAAAACTTCCCTTTTCTATGACCCCATCTAACAGGCTTCTCTCTTTCATCGGAGGAATAGCTTTCACCAAAGCATCAAGCAAATATTCTCGCGTTTCTAAAAGCATTAGATCCGCTGATATTATGGGGATAGATTTGTCTCCATCAAGCACCTCTCTAATCTTATTTACTACACGTTTCCTTAGAAGTGCATTCTGATTTTGCTTCCTCTTAAGATTTATGAAAAGAATAGTAGGAATACTCTTATCCTTAAGCAATTGGATCCATTCTCGATCAAGTTCATCAAAAACCGCCTCTTCTTCTATTACATATATGGCAGCATCCATGTCGGATAATAACTTCTTCGTCTTATTAATTCTTAACTGCCCTAATTCACTACTATCATCAATTCCCGCCGTATCCACGAGCATAACGGGACCTATCGGCAAGATCTCCATTCCCTTTTGCACCGGATCGGTAGTGGTTCCCGACACGGGGGATGTAATAGAAATCTCTTGAGCCGCCAATAAATTCGTCAAGGTAGACTTACCTGCATTACAGCGTCCGAATATGCCTATATGTAAACGATTCCCTTTATTTGTTTTATCCATTTTATATCTCTCATGTATGGGTGCCCAACAGTCCCCATTCTGTTTCTCTTCCTATAATTACTTCATGTTATGGAGCTTAGGTTCGATTACCAGCTAGTTTGTCGTTTATTAAACGCGAAATTTTTCTGCCATAACCCCTTTATCGGAGGATGTCTCTTCTTCCTCCTGAAAATAAGTTATTAACCGCTCCAACTCTTCTTCGGAGGAAAAAGATATCTCTATTTTTCCCTTCACCTTATTTCCGGGCTTAAGTTTAATATCTACGGCTGTGCCTAATGAAAGTTTTAGATCCTCAATAATTTTTCTAAACTCTGCCGTTTGGCTTAGTCCAAGACCTTTAGGGCGTTTCTTTTCCGACAGCATTTGTTTAACCAATGCTTCTACTTGTCTGGCGCTTAATTCTTTCGTTTTAATAATTTGTAACGCTTCACGCTGTTGCTTCACCGTTTTTAAGGAAAGAAGTGGTCTTACTTGCCCAATGGTGACTTCTCCTGCTGACAGCTCATCCTGTACAAAATTCGGTAAATGTAAAAGCCTAAGCATATTCGCAACATGAGAACGACTGCGTCCCACCTTAGACGCCACCGAATCTTGAGTAAGCTTAAAGACATCCATTAATCGCTTATACGCATATGCCTCTTCTATCGGATCCAAATCTTGCCTTTGCAGATTCTCAACAAGAGCAATTTCTGTGGTTTCTTCCGTGCTGTAGTTTTTTATTATGGCGGGAATTGTTTTCATCCCAATATTTTTACAGGCTCTCCATCGACGCTCCCCGGCAACCAGCTGGTATTTCCCTTCAACTTTTCTTACCACAACAGGTTGCACAAGGCCGAATTGTCGAATTGAATCTTCCAGAGTAGTCAATGCGTCTTCTGCAAAATATTGGCGCGGCTGATTAGGATTCGGCTCAATGGAAAAAATATCTATCTCATTAGCTTCTTCTACTGTTGTCGGGGTTTTTATCAATGCATTAAGGCCTTTTCCCAGTCCTCCCATTTTACTGTTTCTTGGCATTTTTTATTACCTCCCTGGCTAGATTTTTATAGACTTCTGCACCCTTGGACTTGGGGTCGTACACAATAATAGGCTCTCCATAACTGGGAGCTTCACTCAATCTCACATTTCTAGGAATCAAAGTTTTATAAACCATTGTGCCAAAATGTTTTTTTACTTCATCAGATACCTGAATAGACAAATTCGTCCTTCCATCAAACATCGTCAAAAGAATCCCTTCAACCACCAATTCCGGATTTAAGGATTTCTGCACAAGAGTAATCGTTTTAAGCAATTGACTAACACCCTCTAAAGCATAGAATTCGCACTGTATTGGAATAAGAACCGAGTCGGCTGCAGCAAGAGCATTTAAAGTCAGGAGACTAAGAGACGGAGGGCAATCAATAATAATAAAGTCATACTTCTTTCGTATTTTTTGGATCGCCTCTTTCAAAATTGTTTCACGTGAAACAATGGGAACCATTTCAACTTCAGCTCCGGCCAGTTGAATAGTAGCAGGCAATACATCAAGATTCTTGACTTTTGTTGATATAATCGTATCTTTAACTGCAACTCCGTCGATCAAAACATTATATATACAATATTTAAGTTCCTCCTTATTTATTCCCACTCCGCTACCTGCATTACCCTGTGGATCGATATCCATAAGAAGAACTTTTTTGCCTTCTGCAGCAAGACATGCACTTAAATTAACAGAAGTCGTCGTCTTTCCAACTCCGCCCTTCTGATTGGTTATAGCGATTACCTTTCCCACAACTTCACCTCTTCCTTTTATCCTAATTTATTCTATAAATACATCATAACAGTATTATAACACAATCTTTCCTTATCCATATATTCTCCCCTATACAATTAAATGGGTCTTCGCTATACTACTTCACACCTCCTTTTTATCCAAAAAATGTTTCACGTGAAACATTTTTACATAGCAGCACAATTTCAAATGTATGCTATTTATTTTCTCTTTAATATAAGCCCTTGACAATTTCCCATATTTAATTTATTCTATAATAACTTACAACAATATAATAATCTTATCAAGAGAGGCGGAGGGATTTGGCCCAATGAAGTCCGGCAACCGGCATTGCACGGTGCTACATCCAACAGTTATCTGGCAGATAAGTCCATTGGTCCCTTTATCAACAGATAAGGGGGCTTTTCTTATGTAATAATACATATTATTTAAAAATCCATTTATTATTATGAGGATATATTTATGCCAATTTATAATGCACACATAAAAACTTTAAATAAAAATGAAGTAAAGCGATATGCGGGAATACGAAAAGCCGAAGATTTTCCCGAAAAATATGTAGATGATGCTTGTTTGGAAGCAAAGCTCTTATCCGTACCGCGCAGTGTATATCAAGAGTACGATTACGACGAAGAGCATCACACTATTTTAAGCAATCCTCCTCTCGTATTAACAGGAAAAAGCATTATCAATCACTTAAAAGGGGCTACAAAAGTATTTGTATTCTCAGCAACCGTAGGAGAAGCCATAGAGTTAAGAAGTCATGAGCTTTTTAAAGAAAATCAGTATACAACCGGACTTTTACTGGATGCTGCCGCAACAACCGCAGTAGAAGAGGTGGCTGACCAAGTAAACGAGTTACTCAACACCAAGGCCGCAAAGCAAGGATTTAAGACTACTTGGCGATTTAGCCCCGGCTACGGAGATTGGCCCATCGAAATTCAACCCGAGCTGGCCGCTATTATTAAAGCAAGTGATATCGGCGTTACCGTAACCGACTCGTGCACATTATTCCCCAGAAAATCCGTCACAGCTATTATAGGTTTATCTCCCCAAGAAAACACGGCCTTGCCTCCACAAGGTTGTCCCTCTTGTGCTAAATTAGACTGTGAAAGCCGTAGAACCTAGAATGATAATCGAATTTACTTAAGCTTATAGCTATCGATATTTTATCCTATTTTGTTTATCCCTTTGGAGGTTTATATGTTTTATGTATTTGATGGTGCCATGGGTACCATGTTACAAAAAGAAAACTTTCCCGAAAGCTATTGTCCTGAAATGGCCAATATAGAACATCCACAAATTATAAAAAATATCCATCGCGCCTATATTGATAGCGGATCCGACATTATCACAACAAATACATTCGGTGCTTCCTCCATTAAATTGGAAGATTTTTCCCTGTCCGATCGAGTAGAAGATATAAATTTAGCCGCTGTAGCTGTCGCAAAAGAGGCAGTCAAGGAATCCGGTAAAAATGTAAAAATAGCGGGGGACATAGGGCCTACAGGAAAATTTATTTCACCTTTGGGAGATTTAAACTTTGATGATGCCATTGTTATTTTTAAAGAACAGGCTTTGGCATTACTCAAAGGCGGAGTTGACTTCCTACTCATCGAAACCATAATCGACATTCAGGAAATGAGAGCCGCTCTGCTGGGTGCAAAAGAAGCAAAAAAAGAATTGCAATCGGAGGCTCCCATCATCTGTCAGCTCTCTTACACGGAAGATGGCCGTACCATTACGGGCACGACACCCGAAGCGGCCGTCATTTTATTAGAAGCCATGGGTGCTGATATCGTCGGAGCCAACTGCTCCCTTGGTCCGGAGCAGCTTCTTCCTTTAGTTAAACAAATGGCGTCCGTAACCAATTTACCTATTATCATTCAAGCCAACGCCGGAATGCCTGTTTTGATCGACAAAAAAACCGTTTTCCCTCTATCTCCGAAAGAAATGGGTGACTTTGCTCCGCTACTGTTTGATGCGGGCGCTACATACATCGGAGCCTGCTGTGGCAGTACTCCCGAACACATAAAAGCGATCAAGGATGCCCTCAAAACGCACAACCCAAAGGAAAGGACTCCTGTTCATCCCTTTACCGCCGTTACCAGCCGTACTCGTATTGTTCGCCTGGGGCACGAAGAACCTCCCGTTATCATAGGAGAGCGTATCAATCCTACGGGACGCAAATTGTTGGCCAAAGACATTTCGGAAGGGAATTTTATAACAGTAAAAAAAGATGCCCTCGCACAGGTAGAGGCAGGTGCACACTTATTGGATATTAATATGGGCGTTCCCGGAACTGATCCGGCAGAGACCATGAATACAGCTATTACAGAGATCTCCATGCTCGTTGATGTTCCTCTTGTTATCGATACCTTAGATGCAAAGGCCTTGGAAGCCGGACTGAAAGCCTATCCCGGACGAGCTTTAATCAACTCTGTAAATGCCGAACCCGAGCAGATGGAAGCCGTTTTTCCACTAGCCAAACGATATGGAGCCGCAGTTCTCTGCCTTCCCTTGGGACAAGGATCTCTACCGGAAAAAGCAGAAGAGCGTTGCTCCATAGCAAAAACCATCGTACTTGAAGCTTATCGACATGGGCTTCGCCCACAGGACTTATTGCTGGATCCTCTGGTCCTTACTTTGGCATCCGGTCAGGATAGTGCGAAAGAGACTCTTCGCACCTTATCCTTGTATAAAAACACCTTTGGATTCCCTACGGTAATGGGTCTTTCCAACATTTCCTTCGGCCTTCCTCAGAGACCTTATTTAAATGCCCAGTTCCTTACCATGGCATTAGCCCAAGGTCTGACTGCACCTATCTTAAATCCTATGGACAGGCCGGTAAAAAAGGCATTTGTTGCCGCAACAACCCTGCTCGGACATGACCCGGCAGCCAAGTCCTTCATTTCCATATATGGAGATGAAGAAGAAACTACTATACAAAAAAATTCGGCCTCCATAAATCAAAGACTGCCAAACACTCCGCTGGAAGCAATCCAATTTGCCGTAGAGCAGGGGGAAAAGGAGTTGGTCGTAGATTTGGTAGAAAAAGCGTTAGCTGACGGCATTCCCCCCATGGAAATTACAGAAAACGCACTTTCTTTAGCCATGGAAGTTATCGGACAAAAATTCGGAGAACGTAAAGTATTCCTCCCTCAAGTAATGCTTGCCGCCGAGTCCATGCAGGCAGCCTTCCAAACAATCAAAAAGAAACTCCCCCAAGAAGCTGCTATCAATAAAGGAACTGTTGTCCTTGCCACTGTAAAGGGCGATATCCACGATCTTGGCAAAAACATTGTTTCTGCACTGCTTGAAAATAATGGCTACCATATTATCGATTTAGGAAAGGACGTAGATCCTGAGGTAATAACTGCCGCCGTGGAAGAACATAACGCTCCGGTTGTCGGTCTTTGCTCACTCATGACCACAACCATGCACCAAATTAACGCATCCATACAAAGACTCAGACAATCGCCAAATGATACAAAGGTAATTGTAGGCGGTGCCGTTGTAACACCGGACTATGCAAAAGAGGCCGGTGCAGACAAATATGTACAGGATGCAGTTGCTGCAGTAAAAATAGTAAATGAACTCATCGGAAAAAAGGAGACAAACAATTGACACTACAAGAAAAACATCAAGCAAATATTTTTACTGTAACTGTGGAGCTGGACCCGCCTAAAAGTAGCTCCGCCGAGAAAACCTTTGCCGAAGCATCTCAACTCTATGGTATTGCAGATGCTATCAATATTGCAGATTGCCCAATGGCAAAAATGCGTATGAGTCCCATTGCTTTGGCCCATCTTATTCAATCCCACAAAGGGATGGAAGCCATTTTCCACTTAACTTGTCGCGATCGAAATACCATGGGGCTTCAATCCGAACTCTTAGGGGCATCGGCTTTGGGGGTTCATAATATTCTAACCCTTACAGGGGATCATCCGTCTCAAGGCGATCATCCTCAAACTACACCCGTGTTTGAAGTGGATTCTATGGGTCTTTTAAAAATCGCTTCTTCTCTAAATAAAGGATTTGATCTAAACGGTAATCCCTTGGAAGAACCAACAAACTTTTACATCGGCACTACAGGAAATCCCGGTACCGATGATCTGGAAAAAGAGATATCACGACTACAGGAAAAAATAGACTGCGGAGCACATTTTATCCAAACGCAACCCATCTATGATTTAGAAAAGGCCTCCGCCTTCATTAAAGCCGTAAAGCCATTAGGAGTACCTGTATTACTAGGCTTAATTCCATTAAAAAGCTTTAAAATGGCATCATATCTACACGATAAAGTGCCCGGAATCTCTCTAACAGAAGAAATCCTTGAAAGAATGAAGGAGGGGGGAAAAGAGGAGGGCCTCCGCATCGCAAGCGAACATCTGAAAGAAATCAGAAAAATTGCTGACGGCGTGCATATCATGCCCCTCAATGATATTGCTACAGTACTATATCTACTGGAGCAGTAAATTCCATAATTTTCTCGTATTTATGTATAACATATTAAAACCCTCACCTCATCGATACGTATGAGGTGAGGGTCTTTTAAATTTACAAAGGTCTTTCTTTTATATCCTTCGGTTTTCTAGGATAAGGGAAGGGCGTTTTTCTTTCTTTTTTTATAAAAATTATCGCTCTTTTATCTGATAATTCCGGAAGAACCACCGGCCGTACCTCCTCAATGATCCCTCCAAGAAGTGTTAATGCATTTTTCGCTTCTTTTATTTCTTCTTCGTAAGCGGCTCCTTTCAGTGCCACCATATATCCTCCTATTTTTACGTACGGGAGTGCCCACTCCAATAAAACAGGAAGTCGAGCCACTGCTCTTGCGGTAACTATATCGTATCGTTCTCTATGCGCGGCTTCATGTGCCTTATCTTCTGCTCGGCCATGTAAGGTTTTTACCCCTTTTAGCTCACATAAAGAAATAACTTTCTTCAAAAAATAAAGACGCTTCAGCAAAGAATCAAATAAAGTAATCTGTAGGGAAGAGTCCCATATAGCCAGCGGAATCCCGGGAAACCCCGCACCGCTTCCCAGATCCAGCAAAGAAGCACCTTTTTTAAAGTATATCGGATCATAGGCAGACAGCGAATCTACCATGTGTTTTATAGCCACTTCCTTAGGTTCTGTAATGGCTGTTAAGTTCATTACTTTATTGGTTTCTATTAATTCTTCATAATATTTATTAAATTTAATTATTTTTGTTTCATCCACATCCAGACCGAATATGCTGAATTGTTTTTTTATTTCTTCCTGAAAGACTTCATTCATATCTGTTTTTTCGCTTCCTTCTCTTGCGTATTTCTATAATGTTGCTCTATCTGTACTAATAAAACAGAAATATCCGAAGGAGATACTCCGGAAATGCGGGCGGCCTGACCGATGGAGTGGGGGCGTATACGCTCCAGTTTTTGTTGTGCCTCCAGGGAAATTCCTTTCATATTTACATAATTCCAATCTTCAGGAATTATCTTCTTTTCAAGCTTACTCACTTTATCTACTTGATCTTGTTGCTTTTGAATATATCCCTCATATGTAACAAGGATATTAATTTCTTCCTCTACTTCCGGAGAAAATCTGGGTAAAGAAAATACTTCCGCCACTTGTTTATAACTCAGCTCATTACGTCGCAACAAATCATATAATCGTACGCCCGTTTTAATGCGCGGTGTTTGTAAAGAATCCAATTTTTCCCACACTTCTTCGGTAGGTGTGATACTTTTTTCTTTCAGCCCTCGAAGACCTTCTTCGATGGCCTGTTTTTTTGCCATAAATCGCTCATAACGCTCCCGCGTAACCAAGCCTAGAGCATAACCTTTTTCAGTTAATCTCAAATCTGCATTGTCTTGGCGAAGAAGTAATCGATACTCGCTTCGACTTGTCATCATCCGATACGGCTCCGGAGTCCCTTTTGTCACCAAATCATCAATGAGAACCCCAATATACGCCTCCGATCGCGAAAGAACAAACGCTTCTCTGCCTTGCAATAGCAATGCCGCATTAATACCGGCCATCAATCCTTGTGCCGCAGCTTCTTCATACCCCGATGTGCCATTGGATTGCCCCGCAGAAAACAATCCCTTAATTTTAATATGCTCAAGCGTTGCCTTTAACTGCAAAGGATTGAGACAATCGTACTCAATCGCATAAGCAGGACGCATAATTTCAACTTTTTCTAGTCCCGGTATAGTACGTAAAAAGGCATATTGTACATCCATAGGTAAACTTGTACTCATTCCCTGAACATACATTTCATTTGTATCATTTCCCTCAGGTTCAACAAAGAGTTGATGGCGTTCCTTATCGGAGAATCTGACAACTTTATCTTCAATAGATGGACAGTACCTAGGTCCAATCCCTTCAATAATCCCCGTATACATTGGAGCCCTATGCAAATTATTTTTAATAATTTCATGTGTCATGTCGTTTGTATACGTTAACCAACAGGGTTGATCATTACGATTTTTCCAATCCGACAGGAAGGAAAAAGCATGTCCTTCCGGATCTCCCTCTTGAATCATCATGCGCTCCGTACAGACCGTTCGTTTATCCACGCGAGCCGGTGTGCCGGTTTTAAAACGCATTAATTCAACGCCGGCCTTTAAAAGAGAATCGGAAAATCTCTCTGCCGAACGCTGGCCGTTAGGCCCGCCGGTGTAGCTTAACTCACCGATAATAACCTTTCCCTTAAGATAGGTGCCGGTACAGAGGATAACTACAGCGGACTCATAAAATTCCCCCAACTCCGTAATAATTCCTTTCACTTGACCCTCTTCTATAACCAGCTCATCCACCATAATCTGCTTTACATAGAGATTGTCTTGGTTCTCCAAGGTTTTTTTCATTAATCTCTGATATGCCACCTTATCCGATTGCATGCGCAGAGAGTGGACGGCCGGACCTTTTCCGGTATTAAGCATACGCACTTGAATAGCCGTAGCATCAGCATTAATCCCCATTTGGCCTCCCAATGCGTCTACTTCATAAACCAAATGGCTCTTTCCCGGACCTCCTATAGCAGGATTGCAGGGCATCAATGCAATATTATCTAAATTTAACGTAGCCAAAAGAGTTTTATGCCCCATTCTTGCTGTCGCTAATGCCGCTTCACAACCTGCGTGGCCTCCGCCTACCACAATCACTTCAAATGAATCCACTTTATACATGTAAAACTCCTCATTTACCCAAACAAAATCGCTTAAATAACTCGTCTGTCATATTTTCTCTGATACTATCTCCACTAATTTCACCCAGCAATTCCCATGCATCTCTTATGTCTGTCACAACACAATCTATAGGAAGCCCCATGGCTATAGTTTCAAGTGATTGCTCCAAATGTACCTTGGCTTGTTCCATAAGCTGAATATGACGAATATTAGAAAGAGTCGCTTCATTACCGAGTATAACTTTCCCTCCATATACAAGCTCTTTTACATACTTTGTAAGAATATTCAGCCCTTCCCCTACGGCAGCACTGATATAAGAAATCGTTGTAAAGGTTCCCCATTTTTCTATATCTTCTACCTGTACGACTACACCTTTGTCCTTTTTGTTTATAAAAATTAGATTAGGGCGACCGGATACGGCTTGTAAAATTTTCTTTTCCTCTTCTCCCAACGGCTTACTACCGTCAATAACAACGATAACAATATCTGCCTGATCCAAGTATTCTTTTGATTTATCAACGCCGATGCGTTCTACTATATCTTCCGTTTCTCGTATTCCCGCCGTATCAACTAAACGCAATGGAATACCTTCAATATTCATATATTCCTCTATGCTATCCCTTGTCGTGCCGGGAACATCTGTAACAATAGCACGATTGTGCCGCAAAAAGGCATTCATCAGGCTTGATTTTCCTGCGTTTGGTTCTCCTATAATAGCTGCTACAATACCCTCTCTCACCAAACGACCGGACGAAGCCGTTCCCAATAAATCCTCCATGTCCCTCATAATAGGTATCATGCGTTTTCGGGCATCATCTGTATTAATATCCTCAATATCTTCTTCCGGATAATCAATAGCAACTTCCATGTGGGCAATCAGTGAAATAAGTTCCTCTCGTAATTCCCTTATCTTTTTTGTCAATGTTCCATCCAATTGATTAACCGCCAAAGCCAATGACATCTCCGTTTTGGCATTAATAATATCCATAACGGCCTCTGCTTGAATTAAATCAATTCGCCCGTTTAAAAACGCCCTCTTTGTAAACTCGCCTCCCTCAGCCAAACGCACACCTTTTAATAAAAGCAAAGTCAAAATGCGCTTCACAGGAACAATACCGCCATGACACTGAATTTCCACCACATCTTCGGCGGTATAGGAGTGGGGGCCTTTCATAAGAAGAAGCATGACTTCATCGATTATCTGTTCCCCATCCATAATATGACCATATTGAATAGTGCGATTCTGTCTTTCCCACAAGGGAACATCCTTTATACCGGAAAATACGCTATTCACTATTACAAAAGTGTCCTTGCCGCTAACGCGGATAATTCCTATTCCACCGATTCCCGGAGGTGTAGCAATGGCCGCTATCGTATCATCTATATACATGTTAAAACTCCTATCCACAGCTTAAACAGAGTAATCAATACAAGATTTACTTTTTATTATACCATTTCTAAGATAGAAAATATAAAGCCTAAAAAAGAGCTACAGAATAATCTCTGTAGCTCTTTTTTACGGTTCATACCGCCTTATTCAAAACTTTTATCTTATATAGATTTACCTTCTATAGCTAATCACAACATGACGGTAGGAACCTTCTCCTTCACTGTCTGTCTTCACCTTAGGCATATCCTGTAAAGTAAGATGAATAATTTTTCTTTCATACGCATTCATCGGTTCCAGTACAACACGCTTTTTCGTGCGTCTAACTTTATCGCCCAAGCGCTTAGCCAATTGAACAAGCGTTTCTTCCCGACGGGAACGATAGTTTTCCACATCCACAATGATGTAGCAACGGTTTGCCATTCCTTTATTAGCTACCAAATTAGTTAAATATTGAAGAGAATCCAAGGTTTGTCCATGCTTACCAATTAGAATCCCCAAGTCCTCTCCGTGTACTTGAAAAGTAATGCGATCTGATGAAATCATCTTCTCAATCATTACCTTTAAATTCATTTTTTCAAATACGGAATATAAAAATTGTCTCCCTGTGTCGGCAATCTGAGCTATTTCTTCAGGAGATGCCGTCGGTACCGAATGGTTTTCTTCTTCCTCATCATCTTCTTTGTCGGCAAAAGGTGTTTTTTCTAACAGCGTTTCAAATTTATCCTCTATACGATCGGAAATTACTTCAAACTTATCTTCCAATCGATCCGTAATTTCATCAAAGCGTTCTTCCACACTTTCTGCCTTATCTTTTAGTTTTTCCACAAAAGAAGATGCCACCTCTACCGTTTCTTTACCATCCGATCCCTTCGGGGTTATGCGAAGACGGGCTTCTTTTTTTCCGAATCCTAAAAACCCGCTGGACGGTTCTTCAAGGACTGTTACCTCTATATCATCACGGGAAAGGCCAAGCATCGTGCAACCTTTACTTATAGCTTCGTCAACTGTTTTTCCGGAAACTTCAATAAAATCCACCGCTTATGCCTCCTTTTCGTTTCTATACAAAAACCATTGTTGTACCAATTGAAAAAGATTTGATACTACCCAGTAGATTACCAAACCACTGGGAAAACTTAAACTGATATAGCCGATAAATAATGGCATAAAAATAGCCATTATTTGCTGTTGTTGTGAATTATCCGCAGAAGTTTGCTTACTCATCACATAAGTGGAAGCGGCACTCAATACCGGCAAAATATATAAGGGATCCGGCTCTCCCAAATTAGGGAGCCATAAAAAGCTTTCATACGCTTTTTCATAAGGATAGCCCTGTAGGGCATAAAAGATAGCAATAAGAAAAGGCATTTGAATCAGCAGGGGTAAACATCCGGAAAGAGGGTTCACTCCCAACTCCTTATATAGCTTCGCCATTTCTTCCTGTGCTTTTTTGGGATCATTTTTGTGTTTTGCCTGAATTTCCTTCATTCTGGGCTGCAGCTTTTGCATACCCTTCATGGATTTAATTTGCTTTACTGTCAACGGAGCAAGCACCGCTTTAATGACAAGAGTCATTAAAATAATGGCAATCCCATAATTCGGAATATTTAACATATGCGTCAGTTGGTAACAATAGGTAACAAAAGTACGCATAAATTCAACAAGCATATCAAAAATAAACAAATTTATATCCTCCATAAAATAATAATCTGACCTTAACACACCTATATTTCGTTATGGGTATGGTCTTAATTTCATCCATACAGGTGTTCCAGTATTTCCAATTTTGTGCTATGGCACCGGATCATAGCCGCCCTTATGGAAAGGATGACATTTCAATATCCTTTTTAGTGCCAAATAGCTACCTTCTAAAGGTCCATATTTTTGTAATGCTTCTACTGCGTAAGCAGAGCAGGTGGGATAAAATCGACAGGATGCCGGCTTTAAAGGAGAAATAAAGCGTTGATAAAATCGAATGAGTCTAACCAGTATACAGACAATGATGCGCATCAGTTTCCATCTTTCAATAACTGACTTCGCTTGAAAAGTTTGAGTATTTCCTTCTCTGCTTCCTCATAGGTAGCACCGACCATACTCGCTCTTCCTACCAGCACCAAATGATATCCTTCTTTTATTTCGTGCTGATGTAATCGATATACTTCTTTCATTAATCGTCTCGCCCGATTTCTTTTTACTGCACAACCGACCTTTTTTCCCGTAACAAAGCCTATTTTTGTCGGCTCATTAGCTACAGGCATTCGATATAGTACGCAAAATCGATTTACTTCAAATTTTCCATGTTTATAAACAAGTCGAAAATCTTTGTTTTTGATTATTCGCCTTGTTTTGCTCAAGCTGTAATCCATAATTATTATCCCATGGCAATAGCAGAAAAACTTGGCAATAGCGCCAAGTTTTTTCATTTGCCTTTACGCTATTATGTTACGCAGATAATTTCTTTCTGCCTTTTGCACGTCTTCTTTTTAACACGAGACGGCCGCCGATTGTTTTCATACGTTCACGGAATCCATGTGTACGTTTTCTCCAAAGTGTATTTGGTTGGTATGTACGTTTCATTAAAGACACCTCCTCGCAACAAGTCTACTATTACTTACACCATAACATTGTAATTATATAAATAAGCTCAGATTCTGTCAAGGTAAGTACTATCTATCCACAGTCTTAGCAAATAGGTCAAATTTATACACATTCTTTTTCTTCATCCATGACAAATTACTTATTTTTTGGTAAAATAATAGGCATAAAATTGCAAAAAACACTTACTTATAAACAACTTATACACAGTTTTTTATAGATTATTTTTCTTTTATTTATCTGATTTTAATCACAGTAGTATAGTAGTTAATCACAGTTATACACATAGCTTATCCACTTATCCACTTAGCAAGAAAGGATTCGTCATGACACCAACAGAATTATGGGAGTTTTGGAACGTTTTACTGGAAACAACCAAAACAAAAATCAGCAAAGACATATGGGATCATTATATTCAGTCCGGACTTTTTCCAAAATCACTTGAAAATAATGTTCTTTCTATCGGTTCTACTCGTCCCTATATTAAAAACTTTATTGAAACAAATCAAATGTACAACGATATTTTGATAAAAACAGCTCAGCAAATTTTAGGAAGACCTCTTGAAATTTGTATTACCTTTGAAGAAACGATTATCCAAGAAATCGAAGATAAGGATGCTCCTTCATCACTAAATCTTTTTTCCGGTCAAGAAAAAAATAAAAAGGAAACTCATCCTTCTTTTTCTGATGAAGCAAATCATTTAACAGGACCTAAATATGAGGGAATTCCTTATGAACCTGTTGTTATTAACATAAAAGGGGGAAAGGCTTCTGCTCTTATCGAACCCGCTATGGAATACGCAGGTGATACATCTTCTATTTACACAACTCCCTCACCGGAACATTTTCTTTTTCCTGAAGAAAATGACTCCGTAAGTTATGAATCTGTTTTAAACAGTGCTTATACTTTTGATACATTTGTACCCGGAAATTCCAATCGTGTAGCATATTCTGCGGCACAGGCAGTTGCCGAGATGCCGGCTCAAAAATATAACCCTCTATTTATTTACGGACAATCGGGTTTGGGAAAAACGCACTTAATGCACGCTATAGGGCATTACATAAAAAAAGAGCATCCTCACTTGAGAGTATTATGTATTTCCAGTGAACGTTTTACCAATGATCTGATCAATTCCATAAAAGATAAAAAAAGTGAGAGCTTTAGAAAAAAATATAGAAATATTGATGTACTTCTTGTAGATGATATTCAATTTCTTCAATCAAAAGAACATACACAAGAAGAATTTTTTCATACTTTTAATACACTTCACGATGATAAAAAGCAAATCGTCCTCACCAGTGATACATTGCCTAAAGATATGAAAAAAATGGAAGACCGGTTACGCTCCCGTTTTGAAGGAGGTTTTGTAGCAACTATACAACCTCCCGATTTGGAAACGAGAATTGCTATTCTTCGATCCATCAGTGACAGGGAAATAGGTAAAAATCCGAATTTAAAAATACCGAATGATGTAATTAATTACATTGCCACTATTTTTGATGACAATATCCGATCTATGGAAGGTGCCTTTACGAAAGTAATCGTTACCGCTGAACTTGAAAATAAACCCATCAGCAAGGAATATACGACAAATATCCTAAAAGACATCATAGACGATACCAAAAACACTTACTTAACCATCACTTCTATCCAAGATTTTATATCTTCTTACTTTAAAATAAAAAAAGAGGATCTTCTTGGTAAAAAAAGAACAAAACAACTTGCATATTGTCGCCAAATAGCTATGTATCTGGCGAGGGAATTAATCAATGAAAGCTATCCCCAAATCGCCATTTCCTTTGGAAAAAAAGATCATACTACGGCACTTCACGCCTATGAAAAAATAAGCAAAGAAAGGGAAAATAACAAAGAAACCAGAGATCTAATCGATGATATTATTAAAAATCTCAGTTAATAAACAGTTGTTTATAAAACCGTGTTTTTATTGTTTATAACTTGTGTATAAATTAATTTTTATATTTTTTATGTCCATATGTTTATAGATCTGTCAATTTATCCACATATTTATCAACAAGAACACAGTCACTAAATAAAAGGGCAGATCACTTATTTCCACAAATTCACAACGCTTATTACTATTATTACTATTTTTTAAGAAATCAATTAAAATCATCATCGTATAAAGGGAGGATAAAATAAATGCAAATTCGTTTTCCTAAAGAAAATTTACAAAAGGCAATGGTTATTTTACAAAAAGCAGCACAAAATAAAACGTCTTCCAATTTACCGGGCAGTATTTATATCTCTACAAAAAATAATACAGTTGAATTACAAGCCAATGATTTTGAATTGGGTATAAAAGTTACTGTTGATGCACAAATCATTGAACAGGGAACTATAGTTATCGGTTCAAAGTATTTTCAAGAACTGGTTCGTAAAATGCCGGGTGCCGTTATTGAATTAAATCGTCCTGAAGGAACAAATAAGCTTATTATAAAATCAGGATCTTCCGAATTTAATCTGGTAACGTTACAACAGGATAGCTTTACATTAGTAGAACAAATCCATGACGAATATAATATTCTTATCGATGCACAGGATATGAAAGATTTGATTGACTATACCAATTATGCGGCAGCAACGGATGAAGATAGACCTATTTTTTCCGGTGCTTTATTGGAAATAAAAGATACGGTAGCCACTATGGTAGCTACCGATACGCATAGAATGGCAATAAAAAAAGTGAATTTGGAAGAACCTGCAAAAACAGAAATGCGTGCAGTTATTCCTATTCGTTTATTATCGGAAATTTCCAGATTATTACCTATAGATAATCCTGCTTTAGTAAAAATAATTTGGAATCGAACTCAAATTGCTTTTCTTTTTGATAGTGTGTATATGATTTCAAAACTTATTGAAGGCACTTATCCGGAATATGAACGAGTTATTCCTACCCAATTTGATGCTACCGCCGAAATCGATAGAAGAGATCTTACGGGAGCGGTTGATCGAGTTTCTCTATTGGCTAGGGATATCAGTTACAATTTTATTCGTTATGATTGGAAAGAAAAGGAAGTTATTTTATCCAGTCAAAATGCTGAAGTAGGTATGGTTAAAGAAGAAGTGCCTTGTGATTTGAAGGGAAAAGAATTTGTTATTTCTTTTAATGGCCGTTATGTTAGCGATATTTTAAAACATAGTACAGGAGATGTAATTTATTTATCACTAAAAGATAATGGGCCTGTAGTTATAAGGCAGGATAATAATCCGAACTATACTTATATTATTACTCCCGTTCGTACCAATTAAGGTAAAATAATGAAAACAATAGCTATTCATACAGAATATATACAATTGGATCAATTATTAAAATGGGCAGATATAACTTCTACAGGTGGGCAAGTTAAAATGATGCTGGATGAAGAAGATATACTTGTCAATGATATTGTATGTAAAGAAAAAAGAAAGAAAATTTATCCTTCCTATATTGTTACTATTAAGAGCTTAGATATGTCTATTCAAGTTGTGAGGGAGGAAGAGTAGTGAGAGTTACCTCACTTCGCCTAATTTCGTTTAGAAATTACGAGGATATACAGTTTGATTTTTATCCGTCTACTATATTGATTTATGGAAATAATGGAGTGGGTAAAACTAATATAATAGAGGCTATCTATGCATCTGCAATTGGAAAAAGTCATCGTACTGCTACTGATGCGGATATGATTTCTTTTGGCAAAGAAGAAGCATCCGTACATATACAATTTGAACGAAAAGATGTACCTCAGGAAATTGGCATAAAATACCCCGCAGAGGGGAGAAAAATTATCAATGTTAATGGTAACAAAATAAGACAAAAAGAATTGTTAGGTTTATTAAATGTGGTAATTTTTTCTCCTGAAGATTTATATGTTATAAAAGGTTCTCCATCGGAGAGAAGACATTTTATCGATGTAGAAATTTCTCAAGTGGATAAAAATTATTATCATCATTTATTGCAGTATAATAGAGCTTTACAGCAGAGAAATAAAATATTAAAGGAACAAAATGGGAGGGCTCTGTCATTAGAAGAATGGGATATACAGTTGGCGGAACACGCAAGTTATATTGTTAAAAAGAGATTACAAAGTTTAGATAAGATAAATATGCTTGCTAATTTAATGTATCGAAAATTAACAGAAGGCAAGGAAAATCTTAAACTTAGTTATATACAGCCCTATTCGGAAAAAGAGATTTGCGTGGAAAAGGAAGAATTTTATAATTTATACAAAGAGAATCTTCCGGTAGATTATGCAAGAATGAGCACTACTGTAGGCCCTCATAGAGATGATATTTTATTTTTTACCGATGGTATAAATATGAAAAAATATGCGTCTCAGGGACAACAACGAACGGCTGTTTTGGCTTTGAAATTGTCGGAATTGGAGTTTATAAAATCAGAAACGGGAGAATATCCTGTCTTATTGTTAGATGATGTCCTTAGTGAACTTGATAAATCAAGGCGAGAACAATTAATACAGTTTATACACAAAAGAGTACAAACCTTTATTACCACCACAGATAAAGAAGAGTTTAAACATAAAAATGATGTGCAGTTTGTAGAAATAAAGAGGAATAACTAATGGAAGATTTAGAGCGTATGGACAAGTATGTCCCTGATGTTCTGGAGCAAAACGGGATATGGGAAGAATTTCTCCTGCAGCGCATAGTTATTTCATGGCCTGAAATTGTGGGAAAAAGTATTGCTGCTCATAGTTATGTAGGAAAACCGGAGCCACCGGAAATAATCGTTTTTGTGTATAACAATGTGTGGTTGCAACAATTAAATATGAATAAGGCGATACTTCTGGAAAAAATTAATTCTTTTTACGGAAAACCCATATTTACCAATATAAAATTTTTAATGGCAAGAAAAAAGAAAGATAGATATTTATTTCTTTTACCGGAAGAAGAAAATATAACATCGCAGAACATAGGGGATATTTCTCTTGATAAAGAAACAGTACAAGGGATAGACAGATCCGTAAGTATGGTGACAGATGCTAAAATGAAAAATATCCTCAGATCCCTAAGAATTCGAATGAAGCAGAGGGAAAAGGCATTGATATTGGAAGGATACCGGGTGTGCTCAAAATGCGGTTTGTTCTATAAAAAAGGAGAGGAAGTATGTATCGCCTGTTTGTATAAAAAACATAGGCAGAAAATTATAGAGATAAAGAAAATCTTAAACAAAAGTCCTTTTGGGCGATATGAAGACATTAAAGAAAATATAATCTGTACCTATGAGGAGTTTGGAGAGGCTAAAAAAGAACTTCTTTACTTTTACTTAGATTTAATTTATAAGGGATCTACAGATAAAGCGGTTATGTATAAGGCGGCTATGCTTATAACGGGGAAGAGTAAAGATGCATTGTCAGAGGATTTTGTTGAAAATCTGGCAAAAAAATACAGAAAAAAGGAAAGGAAATAGGTATGTATTTACATATAGGCTGGGGATATGTTGTTCATATTGAAGATATTATTGCTATTGTCAGGTATAATGTAGACAAAAAAAATAAAGGTCCTGTCCATTATTTTAAAGCTAAAGAAATTATTAAGGTGCATGAAGAAGAAGAACCTAAAACATATGTAGTGACAAAGGATAAAGTATATGTTACTTCATTAAGTGTATTGACACTGGCAAAGAGAATTAAGAAAAATGATTTGTTCAGCAAGTGAATACTGTACACATTAAGATTTTAGGAAGATAATAATCGGAAAATATAGTATAATAACTGATTGAATAATAGTAATTAGGAGGAAGTCGATGACAAAAAGAAATTACACTGCAGAAGATATACAAGTGCTGGAAGGTTTGGAAGCAGTTCGTACGCGTCCCGGTATGTATATTGGCAGTACATCTTATAAGGGGTTACACCATTTAGTATATGAGGTTGTTGATAATAGTGTGGATGAAGCTTTGGCAGGGTTTTGTACACAGATTGATGTAACCATCAACGAAGATAATAGTATTACGGTAATTGATAATGGTCGCGGTATTCCTTGCGGTATGCATGAAACGGGAATTCCCGCTGTGGAACTGGTTTTGACAAAGCTTCATGCGGGCGGAAAATTCGGAGGCAGCGGATATAAGGTATCGGGAGGTCTTCACGGCGTGGGGATTTCCGTTGTTAATGCCCTCAGCGAATGGACAGAAGTTGTAGTTTACCAAGATAATATAATTCATGAAATAAAATTTGAAAGAGGATTATTAACCTCTCCGCTGGAAAAAGTGGGAAGAACGGATATTACGGGGACAAAAGTCAGCTTTAAACCGGATGCTAGAATTTTTGAAGAAACCGTATACGATTTTGATATTTTAAAAGATCGTTTACAGGAGCTGGCATTTTTAAACAAGGGACTTCGCATTACGCTAACGGATAAGCGCGCAGGAGTAGAAAGGGAAGAGACTTTTTATTATGAAGGAGGAATCGTTTCTTTTGTATCTTACTTAAATGAGGAAAAAGAACTTATCCATGATTCGGTTATTTATTTTGATAACGGTAAAGAAGATACTACTGTTGAAATTGCAATGCAGTACAACACGGGATATAGTGAAAACTTATTTTCCTTCGTAAATAATATCAATACCATAGATGGAGGTACTCATTTAAGCGGTTTTAGAAGTGCTTTAACGAGAACGCTTAATGATTACGGCAGAAAATCGGGTATTTTAAAAGAAGCGGACGGTAATTTATCCGGTGAAGATACGAGGGAAGGCTTGACAGCCGTTATCAGCATAAAAATAAAAAATCCTCAGTTTGAAGGCCAAACAAAAGGTAAGTTGGGAAATAGTGATGTGAAGGGGATTACCGATACCATTGTGTCGGAAGGCTTAAAGGTGTATTTTGAAGAACACCCGCAAGAAGCTAAAAAGATTATAGAAAAGGCAACGCAAGCATCCCGAGCTCGTGAAGCGGCACGTAAGGCAAGAGAATTAACGCGTCGAAAAAATGCCTTGGAGATCAGTTCTCTTCCGGGAAAATTGGCAGACTGTTCCGAAAAGGATGCTACCATGACGGAAATTTATATCGTCGAAGGGGATTCTGCAGGCGGTAGTGCAAAACAAGGACGAGATAGAAGATTTCAGGCAATTTTGCCTCTACGCGGTAAGATATTGAATGTAGAGAAAGCCCGGCTGGATAAAATTTTAGCTAATACGGAAATCCGATCTATGATTACAGCATTTGGAACGGGAATCGGAGAAGACTTTAATTTGGAAAAAAGCCGTTACGGCAAAATTATTATCATGACGGATGCGGACGTAGATGGTGCACATATTAGAACCCTATTACTTACTTTCTTTTATCGTTATATGAAGCCGTTAATTGAGCAAGGATATGTGTACATTGCTCAACCACCTCTATATCAGATAAAAAAGGGCAAAGGGCAGTGGTATGTGTACAGTGATGCAGAACTGACAATGAAGTTAGATGAATTGGGCCGTGACGGCATTACGATTCAACGATATAAAGGCCTTGGAGAAATGAATCCGGAACAGCTATGGGAAACAACAATGGATCCGGAACATAGAACAATTTTACAAGTTAGCCTTGAAGACAGTATTGAAGCAGACCGTATTTTTACCGTTCTTATGGGGGACAAAGTAGAACCCAGACGAAAATTTATTGAGGATAATGCCCAGAATGTTAGAAATCTAGACATTTAAGTCTCGAAAGGGGAATTGTAATGAGTGGAAACGGAGAAGAAAAAAAATTAAGGCGTAGCCTTAAAGCAAGACATATGAATATGATTGCTCTAGGTGGTGCCATCGGTACGGGGCTGTTTGTCGCAGGCGGAGAGACCGTTAGTACTGCCGGGCCCGGCGGTGCGCTTGTAGCATATGCTTTCATTGGTATGATGGTGTATTTTTTGATGACCAGTTTAGGTGAAATGGCCACATATTTACCGGTATCCGGATCTTTTGGGACCTATGCTTCCCGGTATGTAGATCCGGCTTTCGGGTTTGCTTTGGGATGGAATTATTGGTTTAATTGGGCTATTACATTAGCGGCGGAGTTGGTAGCAGGGGCACTGATTATGAAATATTGGTTCCCTGATACACCGGCAATTGTATGGAGCGCGATATTTTTGGTTTTATTATTTTCTCTTAATTATTTATCGACGCGTTCTTTCGGCGAAAGTGAGTATGTATTTGCCGGTATAAAGGTTATTACCGTATTGGTGTTTTTATTTGCCGGAGCAATGCTTATTTTAGGTGTAGGAGGAAAGCCTCCGGGATTTGCAAACTGGACTGTCGGAGAGGCTCCTTTTGTCGGAGGGTTCGGTTCTATCCTTGCTATCTTTATGATTGCCGGATTCTCTTTTCAGGGAACGGAACTCATAGGTATTGCAGCGGGTGAATCGGAAGAGCCGGAAAAAAATATTCCTAAAGCAATTCATAGTATTTTTTGGCGTATTTTGATTTTTTATATCGGCGCATTTACGGTAATCGGATTTTTAATTCCTTATGATGATCCCAATTTGTTAAACAGCAGTATTGAAAATATATCCATCAGTCCTTTTACTTTGGTGTTTGAACGGTTTGGCTTTACTTTTGCGGCGAGTCTGATGAACGCAATTATTCTTTCTGCCGTGCTTTCTGCAGGGAATTCCGGCCTATATGCTTCTACACGTATGCTCTATGCATTGGCGGAAGAAGGAAAGGCGCCGAAGGTATTTTTAAAACTAAATAAGCGAGGCGTTCCCGTGCCGGCATTATTGGCCACGGCAGCATTCGGATTATTTGCTTTTTTAACATCTCTTATCGGAGAAGGAACGGCCTATACTTGGCTGGTAAATATTAGCGGTGTTATCGGGTTTATTGCATGGATGGGGATTGCTATCTCTCACTATCGTTTCCGCCGTGCTTTCTACGCACAGGGAAAAGATGTTTCTTCTATCCCATACAAGGCGTCATTCTTCCCTTTCGGTCCGATCTTTGCACTCATTATCTGTATTATTGTTACAGCAGGACAAAATTATATGGCATTCATGGGTGAAACGATTGATTGGTATGGTGTGAGTGCCGCTTATATCGGTATCCCCGTGTTTTTGGCAATCTACTTAGGTTATAAATTTACCCATAATACCAAAGTAATTCCTCTCAACGAGGTAAATTTGAGCAGGGACTTTGATAAGTAAGAGCTATACAAGAGTTACGAAGTAAAAGAATATGTGAACATGAAAGGAGATTTTTATGGAAGCAGCGTTAAATTCTTTAGTATCTGATCTTAATGGCTTTTTATGGAACAATATTATTATTGCTTTGCTTGTAGGGGTAGGAATTTGGTTTACTCTGAGAACGGGGTTTGTACAAATTACACAATTACCGGAAATGTTTCGTTTGGTAGGGGAAGGTGTTGGAACAAAGACGGATAATAACCATATTTCTTCCTTTCAGGCCTTCTGTGTAAGCACAGCATCTCGTGTAGGCGTAGGTAATATTGCAGGCGTTGCCATTGCAATTGTACTTGGAGGTCCCGGAGCCGTATTTTGGATGTGGCTTATCGCCTTGCTCGGATCGGCAACCGGATTTATAGAAAGTACATTGGCACAGATTTACAAAGAGCCCTTAAAAGAGGGAGGCTTCTTTGGCGGACCAGCTTACTATATTCGCTATGGACTTAAGAGTCCTTTCTTTTCAGTATTGTTTGCTATTCTTCTAACCGTAACATTTGGCCTGATATATAATTCCGTACAGGCCAATACAATGGCGGCATCTCTTAAAACGTTTGATATATCTGTTGAGACGACAGGTATAGTGGTATCTGTTTTAACGGCAATTATTATTTTCGGTGGGATTAGCCGTATTGCTAAAGTAAGTGAAGTGCTTGTTCCCATTATGGCGGGACTGTATATTTTAACGGCCATTTATGTCATTATTGCCAATATTGAAAATTTTCCGCGCGTTATTTCCACTATTTTTTCTTCTGCCTTTGATCCGACCGCAGCAGGTGGCGGTTTTATGGGTGCGGCAATGATGAATGGTATCAAGCGGGGGCTCTTTTCTAATGAAGCCGGAGAAGGTTCGGTACCGAATGCGGCGGCAACGGCGACCGTGTCTCATCCGATTAAACAGGGATTAGTGCAGGCCTTTGGTGTATTTTTGGATACCCTTGTTATTTGTACGGCCTCTGCCTTTATCGTATTGGTGATAGGGGACTATGCTTCAACAGGAAAAACGGGTGTTGCTTTAGTGCAACATAATTTGGCGGAACAATTAGGCGCATGGGCTCCTCTTGCAGTAGCTATTTTTATCATGATGTTCTCCTTTAGTTCTATTGTAGGAAACTACTATTATGGAGAAGTTAATATTGCTCATTTGACACAAAACAAGTTATATATGAATCTTTTCCGCACCGGAGTCGTAGCCATGGTATATGTAGGCTCTGTCGCATCTCTTGATTTCGTGTGGAATTTAGCAGATTTATTTATGGCCCTTTTGGTATTGATTAATGTGACGGCTATTTTATTATTGAGCGGTCAAGTTAATGTAGCTCTGAAAGATTATGTAAAACAGAAAAGAGAAGGAATCAAAGATCCGGTATTCTACAAAGATATATTGCCTAAGCAGGATGGAATATTCTATTGGAACCGTGAAACAAAGTAAATAGATTTCTAATAAATAAACCCCTCAGGTCGATGTAAATTTCGCCCTGAGGGGTTTTTGGTTTAAGTTATTCTTCCGGGAATTCCGCTATTACCGGAGGTGTATAGGTAACAAGCACTTTATCCACGCGAACATTATCCATGTCTACTATTTGGAAGGTATAATCTTTCCACGTATACGCGTCTGTTTCTTTTGGAATGCGCCCTAAAAGATAGGTGATGAGCCCTCCGACTGTTTTATATAAGTCCTCTTCTTCATCGGGGAGGTCATCCAAAATATTAAAATAATCTTTAAACTCTTCAATATTTAGAAGACCGTCTACCAACCAGCTATTTTCACTATGAGGGAGAATTCGATTTTCTTCTTCTAATCTTTCTTCTTCTCCGGCCGGCATGAGACCTATGATTTCTTCCATGATATCATGTAAAGTCACAAAGCCGCTAAGGCTGCCAAACTCATCTAAAACGACTGCTTCATGTACACCTTCACTGCGAAGGAGGGAGAGAAGCTTCATAAGAGTAATTGATTCGGGGACAATGATTGGCGTTCGTATACAGCTTACGATAAGATCTTTAAAGGGCACGTCTTCAGAAGAAAGCTTCTTTGAAAATACATCGGAGGTATAAACAAGGCCTTGCATTTCATCCAAGGAGTCAGCGCCTACAAGAAGACGAATGTGATTGGTACTGCGAAGGATGTCTTTAATTTTTTCTTCTCCGTCATTTAGGTCAATCCACTCTAGCTGAGTACGTGGTGTCATAACATCTGCTGCATTAAGATCGGCTAAACGGAAGATATTATCTACCAACTCCGGCTCTTCCTTTTCAAAGGCGCCCATTTCAGCACCCTGTGTAAGCATCAGTTTGATTTCATCTTCCGTAACGGGAGATTCCGTTTTTGTTTTTACCTTCAGAAGATGTAAAAGGGCTTCTGTAGATAGGCTTAAAAAAAGTACAAAGGGCTTACAGAGGAGAGAAAAAATATGCATGGGACGGGATAAAATGGCAGATAAGGTTTCGGGATTATTGAGGGCCAGCCTTTTTGGTACCAGTTCTCCTATAACAAGTGTCAGGTAAGTAATGATGGTTACTATGGAAAAAACGCTGATAGATTCAGCATAGGCCGTGACAGAAGGGAAAAAATGTATAATGAAAGCAGTTAAGGGGCGCTCCAAGGCAGCTCCTCCATATAAGCCTGTAATAATGCCTATAAGAGTGATTCCAATTTGTACTGTAGATAACATTTGGTTTGGTTCTTCTGCAAGCTTGATTGCTACTTTGGCTCCTTTGCTTCCCGACTCGGCCATGGATTCCAACCGAGACCGCCTGGCACTGATAATGGACATTTCTGTCATCGAGAATAGACCATTGGCGATAATGAGTCCCAAAATAATAATAATTTGCTTTCCTATGTCTCCGTCCACGGATGTCACGCTCCTATAAGTCTACAATAACAGCTCAGCTTTTCTACCTATTGATAGTAGCAGTATAACATAAAAAGAAGAAGGAATCTAATTACAGGAAAACGAGAGATTGGTGTATAATAAAGAGAAGAAGGGGACGAAGAAATAGTAGCTCAAGAAGAGGCATCTGATTGAGAGAGAAAATAGAGAGGGATCTTACAGGAGGTGGTACAGATGAAACATAAGCAGGAAATGATTAACACAAAGCAATTGGTAGCTATAAGACGGGCCTTACAACAAAAGCACCGAAGAGACGGGGTTCTTTGCCGTTATCTTGAGGGATTATTGAAAGATAGCAGTGTGTCTGATGCGGAAAAACAAATTATCGGGTATGCCTATGAAGAGATAGAAAAGCGCGTGTATTATGTTGCGTTATTGGATAGTTTGTGGGAACAAATCGATGAAATACAGCATAATTTGATAAAATTACACATATATGACTCCTTGGAAAGAGAAGTTTTTGAGGAAGAAACTGATATGTTATTCCTTTCCGATGGTGAACAGGAATTAAAGGATTCCGAATTTAAAGAGTTTCGGGATGGAGAAGAGGATATTCTCGAAGAAGAATTGGAAGAAGTAAAGTTTGACGATGAAGAAGAGGGAATGGACAATCTGCCGGATGAAGAAGTTGATGGTGAAGATACAGACGAGGAAGATGAAGATAGCGACGAGGATATAGATGAGGATATAGACGAGGCGAAACAGGGAGATGAAGTGAAGAAAAAAAAGAACAAAAAGAAGGACAAAAAGAGGGAAAAAGAACAAAAATCCAAAAAGAGAAAGAAAAAGAAAGATCGAAAAAAACATAAAAAATGCAGCTGCAAAAAGCAAAAAGCCGTTTGTGACTGCTAGTATGGAAATAGAAAGGCCCGCCAAAGATATTATAATTTTCGGCGGGCCTTTGTTTTATTTTCTTTTTTGAAAGGCGGTTTTTGTAGCTAAATGGTGATCTAATACTTGGCTACAAATGATGTCTTTTACTAATTTATCAAGATCGCTTCCTTCTCTATAATCTGCTTTTTCATAGAAATTTACCCGATTGTCTTTAAGCAGAGTTTTTGCCAGGGTTTTTGCCTCCGTATCTCCTTCTGCATAAACACAGATAGATTTTCCGCCGTTAACATGAACGATTTTCATGGAAGGGATGTCGGTCATTCCGTCTCCCAAATAGATCATATTTTGGTAAGGAACACGGCGCTCATCTTCCGGAGTTTGGGCATTCAGGTCTTTGTCATTCGACAGGTCAAGAACCCCCTTATTGACACGAGAGATACATTGTGTTTTGCCGGTGTAATTAATTACATGAAGGGGCCAGCGGGCAACACCGTTAGCATCGTAATAATATTCACATGCGAAAATAGTTTTGAAATGTTTTCCGATGGCACAGCCTTCAATAATTTCCTTTAGTCCCGAGGAAATTATGTAATGTTCTATAATGGCACCATTTTCTTTGCCGAAAGCAGTAATACGATCAAACCAGGTGTCTACTCCGGGGTAGAATTCAATTTCTCGGCCGCAGGCCACAAAAGATTTACGAGTAATGGGAAAATCCATGTGATTTGCTTCTTTAAGCATGGTGTACATAAAGGCCAGCATGCGATCCATTCCTACCGAATTGGTCATACCGTTGGACTTGGCCCAAAACTCTTTCGGAGTCATGTTTAACATGGGAATAAATGTGTATTCCTGCATATCTTTTGTACACAGAGTTTTATCAAAATCATACATTAACGCAATAATCGGTTCTTTCATAGCAATCCCTTTCTATTTTACTTCTTTAGGGAGCCTAAGAGCCCACGGATAAGAGAATTGGTAATTTGTCGACCGATAGTTGAAGTAGCTGTGCGGGTTACACTTTTTAAAATCTGATTTGTTATACTGTTTTCTTCCGCTTTTTGGGCGGCGCGTGCAGCAGCCTTAGCTTCTTTTTCCTGTTCTTTTGCTAATTTCTCTGCCACTTTTGCTTCTTCCTTGGCCTGCTTTTCCGCTTCTTTCGCCGCAATGGCATCAAGTTTTGCCTGTTCTTCGGCAGCAGCTTCTTTTTCAACTTTGACTCGGAGGATTTCGAAGGCGGACTCCCGGTCCACTATATCGCTGTACTTTCCAAAATGCGAAGAGGATTTGTAAGCATTTTCTACATCATTTTCTTCTGCCGGTCCCATGTGGCTCATAGGCGGAAGTATCATAGCCATGTCGACGACTGTAGGACGACCTTCTTCATCAAGGAAAGAAATCAGTGCCTGTCCCACTTTTAGTTGCGTGATGGCTTCTTCTACATTGACGGTCCCGTCACTGCGAAAAGACTGTGCTGCTGCACGGATTGCCTTTTGGTCGCGAGGTGTATAAGCGCGAAGCGCATGCTGAATACGATTACCCAGCTGACCCAAAATAGTGTCGGGAATATCTTCCGGGCTTTGACTGATAAAGTAGATACCTACTCCTTTGGAGCGGATGAGGCGAACCACCTGTTCGATTTTTTCAAGTAATGCTTTCGGCGCATTGGTGAAAAGGAGATGGGCTTCATCAAAGAAGAAAACCAATTTCGGCTGTTCTAAATCTCCCACTTCCGGTAACTCCTCAAACAATTCGGATAGAAGCCATAAGAGGAAGGAGGCATATAATTTTGGTTGTTGATATAGTTTTTCGGCTCTAAGGATATTGATAATACCGCGCCCATCGGTAGCTACTTTCATAAAATCGCGAATATCTAAGGCTTCTTCGCCAAAGAAGATATCTGCCAAGCCGTCCGCTTTAAAAGCTATAAGGCGACGCTGAATCGTACCGATGGAAGCGGAAGGAATGTTGCCGTAATCTGCTTTTAGATCATCCGTATGGTCGCTGACATAGGCAATGAGTTCCTTTAAATCCTTAAAATCCAACAGGAGAAGCTGGTTGTCGTCTGCGTATTGGAATACGATGGACAAGATAGATTCCTGAGTTTCATTAAGATCCAAAATCCGAGATAAGAGAAGAGGCCCTATTTCAGAGATTGTGGTGCGGACAGGGATGCCCCGTTCTGCCAAAACATCCCAGTATTCACATGGGTAGCCTTGGTAAGCAAAGGTGTCGATACCTAGAGAAGAAAGACGATTTTTTAATCCTTCGCTTTCTGTGCCGGGGAGCATAGTACCTGATAAATCTCCCTTGATATCCGCAAGAAATACAGGCACACCTAAATCACTAAAGGATTCGGCAAGCACTTTAAGTGTCACCGTTTTGCCTGTCCCCGTTGCACCGGCAATGAGTCCGTGCCGATTGGCCATTCGGGGAATGAGGATATTTTCATGAGTACCTTTTCCGATATATAGTCCCTTTTCTGTTAACATATAAAGTCCTCCATTTTACAATGTTTTTTCAATTAGAAAGCGTTTTGCCTTAAATAAAGCTATCGACTGAAAGATAGATAATTGTCAAGGAAATTAAATTACATCCGTACAGGTATATTATAACTTTAATGCATATGTATGTATAGATAAATTGTGCTTTATTAAATCAAAGGGCTATAGTAAAATAGAGAAAGTAATTAAGTAGGTAAACGATTAGACCAAACACAGACGGCAAGTCAATATGAGGTGTTTTTATTTTGTGGCTCCAATCGCTTTTAAGCCCGGGAGAATGGAGGGAAAGCCGTGGATAAGGTAGAGAGAATCGTTAGAATAGCAAAGATTTTTTGGCAGGTGCTGCTTTTATCAATAATGAGTTTGGTAGGGACCGGGATCAGTCAATTTTTGGAGGTGCCGATTCCGGGTGCGCTTATCGGTATGGGGATTTTGTACCTATTACTCATGAAGGGGTATGTAAAGTTGGCGTGGATTGAGGATGGAGCGGGATTTCTCATCGCCAATCTTCTGCTTTTTTTTATTCCTTCCGCTATTGGCATTATTGATTACTCTCACCTATTCGGCATGGCCGGACTGGGACTTTTATCTGTGGTGGTCATTAGCATTTTTCTGGTCTGGCAGTCAATTTTGGGTACCACTTTGTGGAGTTTTAAGTTTAAAAGAAGGGGGTATCGTTTATGATTAGTTTGCTCCTTTCCTTATTCGGAACCATTTTGCTCTTTGTAGGAGTAAAGCGGTTATATATACAATCAAAGGGAAAAATGTTCCTTAATCCCATGATCGTATGTCCCATTGTACTGGCGCTGTCTCTCCTTCTCATGGGAGTGCCATATCGAGAGTACGCATTGGGAGGAGATATTATCAGCTGGATGTTACAACCATCAACGGTAGCTTTTGCGGTTCCCCTTTATCGCTATCGAGATAAAATAAAAAAATACGGTGTAGAAATGACCATTGTGATTTTATCGGCGTCGATAGTGGCTCTTGTAACTTCTGTGGGCCTCACAATTCTTATCGGATTAGGTACAGATTTGGCCATGAGCATGGCACCTCGATCTATTACAACACCTCTTGCTCTGGCGGCGGCGGAAGTGGTAGGAGGAATTCCGACGATTACCGCTGTTCTTGTGATTATTACGGGTGTTATGGGAATGGTGATGACCAGTGCGTATGTAGAGCGACATGGTATTCGTAATACCTTTGCGCGAGGAATGCTGTTCGGAGTGAGTGCTCACGGAACAGGAACGGCCAAAGCGTATGAATATGGCGCTGAAACAGGAGCTATTGCGTCGGTATCTATGATTTTGATGGGTATTTTTACTACTTTACTGGCCCCTTTGGTGTCGTTTATATCATCTTTTCTAAAATAATAAAATGCTATTGCCCTTCGTAAAAAGTTCAGTAGGGACAATAGCATTTTGCTTTTTATGCTGCAGAACAGAGGAAATGTGTGGCGCCACTATAATTTTTATGGGGACAAGCTATAAAATGTTATACACATACAGTTTAAAATACGAATGAATATATAAACAAAAGGAAATAATGTTCGGTAAATTTTGTTGACCCCATATGTCCCTTGTGCTATGATTATAAAGGGAAAATCTGTTAAGAAACCTCGTATGCTCAAATAGGAAGGCTTATTTGAGTTATTTTTATGATATAGGAACAAAAAGGAGTGTTGTCATGATTGAACGTTACACCAGACCTGAGATGGCACGTATCTGGAACGAAAGAAATGAGTTCGATATGATGTTGGAAGTAGAAATCTTTGCCTGTGAAGCACAAGCGGAGTTGGGCGTGATTCCCAAAGAAGCGGTAAAAGTAATTCGCGAGAAGGCGAACTTTGATGTGGAACGCATTCATGAAATCGAAAAAGAAACAAATCATGATATTATTTCCTTTTTGACGGCGGTAGGTGAATATGTAGGAGATGAAGCAAAATATATTCATATGGGTCTTACATCTACGGACGTGAAGGATACGGCCATGGGTGCTATGATGAAGCAGGCCTGTGATATCTTGTTGGACGATCTTCGCCGGTTGCGGGATGTATTGCGTCGCCGTGCGGCGGAGTTTAAGTATACCGCTATGGTGGGTCGTACTCACGGTATTCATGGGGAGCCAACAACATTCGGATTAAAATTGGCTCTTTGGATGGCGGAAGTAGAACGAAATATAGAGCGCATGGAGCATGCAAAAAAAGCTGTATCCGTTGGAAAGCTTTCCGGTGCAGTGGGCACCTATGCTAATGTTGATCCTTTTGTAGAGTCTTATGTGTGTGAAAAAATGGGACTTGAGCCGGCTGCAATTGCCACGCAGGTGATCCAAAGAGACCGTCATGCGGAGCTTTGCACTACTATGGCTATTATAGCGAGCACCTTGGATAAAATTGCTTTGGAGATTCGTCATTTACAACGGACGGAAGTGAGAGAAGCAGAAGAATATTTTAGTGAAAAGCAGAAAGGCTCTTCTGCAATGCCTCATAAGCGAAATCCTATTACTTGCGAGCGCATCTGCGGACTGGCAAGAGTGATTCGCAGCAACGCACAGGCAGCATTGGAAGATGTGGCACTATGGCATGAGAGAGACATTTCCCACTCTTCTGTAGAAAGGGTCATTATCCCGGATAGTACGATCGCTCTAAATTATATTTTGAATCTTACGATTCGCACTATAGATAAACTTTTGGTGTATCCGGAAAATATGAAGCGTAATATGGAACTTACGGGAGGTCTTGTTTTTAGCCAACGGGTGTTGCTCGCGTTGGTAGATAAGGGAGCATTCCGTGATGAAGCGTACCGTTGGGTACAGCGTCATGCCATGGCTCGTTGGTTGGAAGGAAAAGATTTTATTGCAGGACTAAAAAGTGATGAAGATATTAAAAAATATCTTACCGATGAAGATATTGATGCTTGTTTTGATCCGCACGCTATGCTGAAGCATGTAGACACGATTATGGCACGATTCGGCTT
The DNA here is from genome assembly GCA_041855385.1 of Veillonellaceae bacterium. Lineage (GTDB taxonomy): Bacteria > Bacillota > Negativicutes > Veillonellales > Veillonellaceae > JBHAEC01. The sequence goes on along the minus strand of JBHAEC010000024.1, from coordinate 2,597 downwards.
GTAATACTGAGGTAGCCATAGAAGGCTGTCTATGATATGATTGATAGGGTGCAAAACGATATAAATTGATAATTTTATACCTATTTTACATAGAGCACAGATATAGTATATACATTAATGGACTAAAAATGTTGGTAGGAGGGACTACAACATGGCAACAAGTATGGTAATCGGCACACAATGGGGTGACGAAGGAAAGGGCAAAGTCGTTGATTATTTAGCAGAAGAAGCAACTGTGGTTGTTCGCAGCCAAGGCGGAAATAATGCGGGGCACACTGTGGTCGCAGATGGTCAGGAATTTGCACTTCGCCTTTTGCCGAGCGGAATTTTATATGATGGGAAAATAAATGTTATCGGTAGTGGTGTTGTGGTAGATCCGGCAGGATTATTGGAAGAAATTGCTAACCTGGAAGCAAAAGGAAAGAGTGCTAAGAACCTTCAAGTTTCCGATCGAGCACATGTTATTTTTCCTTATCACAAGAGATTGGATGAAATGGAAGAAGAGGCTAAGGGCGATCTTAAGATTGGCACTACAAAAAATGGAATAGGCCCTTGCTATGCAGATAAAGTAAACCGCATTGGCATTCGCATGGTGGATTTACTTGATGAGCGTGTACTCAGAGAAAAACTTGCTTTTAATGTGGCACAAAAAAATAAAATTTTAACACAGGTTTATGGTGCCGATCCGTTTGATTTCGAGACAATGTTAGCGGATTATTTGGTGTATGCGGAAAAGCTCCGTCCCTATATTAAAGATACAAACTATACGGTGGTGGACTATATCCGAAAAGGGGAGAAGGTTCTCTTTGAAGGCGCTCAGGCAACTATGCTTGATCTTGACCATGGAACATATCCTTTTGTTACCAGCTCCCATCCTATTGCCGGTGGAGCTTCTGTAGGTGCCGGCGTCGGCCCGAACTATCTAAAAAATATTATCGGCGTTGTAAAAGCATATAGCACACGTGTAGGAGAAGGTCCATTCCCAACAGAACAGGACAATGAGGTGGGTGAATATCTTCGCAATACAGCTCATGAATTTGGCACAGTAACAGGGCGTGCCCGTCGTTGTGGATGGCTGGATCTTTCTGTTGTTTCTTATGCGGCGGCATTAAATAGTTTAGACTATCTGGCTATTACTCGTCTGGATATCCTCGACGGACTAAAAGAACTTAAAATTTGTGTAGGATACACCTATCAAGGAGAGGCGGTAAACGGCTTCCCGGCCAGCTTGTGCCTTTTAGAGAAAGTGGAGCCTGTATATGAAACCTTTGAAGGTTGGGAGACACCCATTAGCCATATTCGTAAATATGAAGATTTACCTGAGGCGGCTCGCAAATATGTAGAGCGTATTGCAGAAGTAACAGGCGTTCCTTTGGGAATTGTTTCTGTAGGACCCGGTCGGGATCAAACCATTTTGCTGACAGAATTTTTTAAGTAAAAAAGAGTATTTTCTTTTTTGTGTAGCTGAAGCAACATATTTCCTAAAAAATAAAGCGTATAATTGACTTAGTTAGGAAATAGAGAAAAAAGATTTGGGAAAATGGTTAAACGATAGGGTAGGTTAGGAAAATTGCTTCTTATAAGAAGTAAAGAAGAGGCTTAATGAAGTGTACCTCCAAAGGTTAAACAAAGAATTTAACGTTTGGAGGTACACTTCATTAATTTTTTTTAGAGGCATCTTTAGGTTGTGCATGACTAAGTAAATTTAGCATGAACGCCTGAAATTGGAACCAACTTTCGTTTTTTTCCCAATTGTATCTTTGGTTGATTGCATAGGCTCCAGAAATGGTAAAATAATAGATATTTTTTGCAAGGGTTTCGTCGATTTGATAGTACTCCTGAAGGAAGGGCAATAAGTGATCCTTTTCTTTTGCTATTATGTACTGCAAAATATAAGTAGATAAATAACTATCTAAAAAAAGGGGCCTAAACTCTTTGCGGTCGCTGATACGTTGGCAAATAGGCAATAAATCGTAAATTTCTCTGATTTTTTCAGAAGTAGCGTGACCGTGTTCTTTCTGAACGTTAAATAATTGTTGTAAACGGGCCTTTATGTCTGCCGTGTCTGTTGTACCTAATGCTTCATTCAGTATGTCATCTACAACGGCATAAATATCTTGATAATGTAAATAAAATGTAGCGCGCGTGATTTCAGCAGCACGGCAAAGTTTTGAAACATTAATTTTATTGAAAGATTCAAGTGTTAAGATTTTTAATAAAGTATCTTTAATCACTTGGCGTGTATACAGCGTTCGTCGATCTACTTTTTTCATAGCTACTCCTTAAGTAAAATCATGGACACTTTTCTGAAACTGTCAACGAATAATACATGTTGAAGAAAGTGTATATTGTGTTTAAGTATAATGTGAGTATAATAATTATTAAACAGGGTGTCAATAATTTATTGTTTATACTAAGGAGATATCATATGGACATACAACAAATTCGCAATGCAACCAATAAGATCGTATATGGTGGCAAAACATTTCTCGTCGATCCATGGTTAGTGGGAAAGGGTGCATTAGGCTCTTTTAATGATATTCATGGGAAACCCTTCCAAACAGCAGATGATGTAAAAATGGTGTTGAATATGCCAT
>JBHAEC010000023.1:0-4614 GCA_041855385.1 Veillonellaceae bacterium | reverse complement strand
AAAGGAGAATTAAGAGGAGAAAGAATGAAAAATGTAACGGTTATCGGCGCAGGATTGGCCGGCTCTGAGAGTGCTTATTACCTGGCACAGGCAGGAGTTCCCGTCACGCTGTACGAGATGAGGCCACATAAGACATCTCCCGCTCATCATACGGGATATTTTGCAGAATTAGTATGCAGTAATTCTTTAAGAGCGAGCAATATAGAAAATGCAGTAGGACTATTGAAAGAGGAGATGAGAAGGTTAGGCTCGTTAATCATGACATGTGCCGATGCTACCGCCGTTCCGGCGGGAGGGGCGCTAGCGGTTAATCGTGAAGAGTTTAGTCGACTCGTTACCGAAACAGTAAAGAAACATCCTCTGATAACAGTTGTAAATGAAGAAGTGATGAAAATTCCAAGAGAAGGCATTACTATTATTGCGTCCGGACCGCTCACATCGGAGGCTTTAAGTCAGGATATTCAGCGCCTTACGGGAGAAGAAGGTTTTTATTTTTACGATGCTGCCGCGCCTATCGTGACGGCAGATTCGCTGGATTATGACAAAGTTTTTGCCGCCTCTCGGTATGATAAGGGTGATGCAGACTATCTCAATTGTCCTATGACGGAAGAAGAATATAATGCCTTTTGGGAGGCTCTTGTATCGGCAGAGTGTGCGGAGACCAAAGCTTTTGAAAAAGAAATTTTCTTTGAAGGATGTATGCCTATTGAAGTAATGGCAAAGCGTGGCATATACACTTTATGCTACGGTCCGTTAAAGCCGGTAGGTCTTGTGGATAGACGTACAGGAAAAGAGTCTTACGCGGTCGTACAATTACGAAAAGAAAACAAAGAAGGATCTATGTATAATTTGGTAGGATTCCAGACACATCTGAAGTGGGGGGAACAAAAACGTGTTTTCCGTATGATTCCGGGGCTTGAGAATGCGGAATTTTTACGATACGGCGTCATGCATCGAAACACATATATTAACTCGCCTGTTCTCTTAAACCATGCATTTCAAATGAAAACTGATAAGAATCTTTTTTTTGCCGGACAAATGACAGGAGTGGAAGGGTATTTAGAATCGGCTGCTTCAGGATTAATGGCAGCCATACAAGTTCGTAGAATGATAGAGGAAAAGCCTTTCATCCTATTTCCTAAAACGACAGCTTTAGGAGGATTGAGTCACTATATAAGTGCTTATGAAGGAGATAATTTTCAGCCCATGAACATAAATTTTGGAATTATGGAGCCGTGGGAAGGAAAAATAAGAAAGAAAAAAGAAAGAAATGCAGCCATCGCCAATCGCGCCTTAGAGGAATTGGCAGGCCTCATAGAACGTGAGGAGTTGAAAGCTCGGGGATAATATGTGACAAATAGTTTTTTCTATGGAGACGGCTAAATTTTTTAGCCAGTAAAATAATTGGAGAGGTAAAAATATGGTAGAATTTCATGCCACAACAATATGTGCGGTAAAAAAAGATGGTGTTGTTGCCATTGCCGGCGATGGACAGGTGACCATGGGCGAAAGTGTTGTCATGAAGAATACGGCACAGAAAGTGAGAAGACTTTATGAGGGGAAAATAATATCCGGATTTGCCGGATCGGTAGCGGATGCATTTACCCTTTTTGATAAGTTTGAGGCAAAGTTAGGACAGTACAACGGTAATTTGATGAGAAGTGCTGTTGAACTGGCTAAAGAATGGAGAAATGACAGAATTCTTCGAAATTTAAACGCATTGCTCCTCGTGTCCGATGGAAACACTATCTTGCTCGTGTCGGGAAATGGAGAGGTTATTGAACCTGATGATGGTATTTGTGCCATAGGATCAGGCGGAAATTACGCATTAGCTGCGGCGAGAGCTTTGGCGGAGAATACGGATATGAGTGCAAAAGAAATTGCGGAAAAGTCTCTTCATATAGCTGGGGATATTTGCGTGTATACGAATCACAATATCTTGGTAGAAACGCTATAAGCGATCGGGAAAAATTTTTTGAGGAGAAAAAAATGGAACATAACTTTACGCCAAAGCAAATTGTGGCGGAATTGAATCGATATATTGTTGGGCAGGATGAAGCAAAAAAAATGTTGGCCATTGCGCTAAGAAATAGATGGCGTGCAAAGCAACTTCCAGAGGAGGTGCGAGATGAATATGTGCCTAAAAATATTTTGCTTATAGGACCTACTGGTGTAGGGAAAACAGAGTTGGCTAGACGATTGGCAAAGCTCGTAAAGGCACCTTTTCTGAAAGTGGAGGCTACTAAATTTACCGAGGTCGGTTATGTAGGACGTGACGTAGACTCTATGGTAAGAGATTTAGTGGAAAACGCAGTACGATTGGTCAAGAGTGAACAGCTGGAAAGGCAAAAGGAAAAGGCGGAGCAACTTGCTAATATGAGATTGCTGGAATTACTATGGCCAAAGAAAAAATCGGAAAAGGCTCCTGTTAATCCACTAGATCTCTTATTTAAAGATAAGGAAGATACACAAAATATAGAAGAGCCGACAGATCAAGATTCGGAAAAGAGAAAAGCTTTTTTCGAGCAGTTGGTTAACGGGCTTATGGATAGTCGTGAGATTGAAATCGAAGTGGAGGAACAGTCCCAAGGGTTTACGGGGATCCTTACTGGAAACAGTCCGGACGAGATTAACAATAATTTTCAAGATATGATTAATTCTATTATGCCTAAACGAAAGAAAAAACGTCGTACTACCGTTAGAGAAGCAAGAAAGATTTTTGCTCAGGAAGAAGGGCAGAAATTGGTAGATATGGATAATGTGGTGGATGAAGCATTGGCCTTGGCAGAACAAGAAGGCATTATATTTATTGATGAATTTGATAAGGTTGCTTCTTCCGGTCAAGGTACACGTGGGCCTGATGTGTCCAGAGAAGGTGTGCAAAGAGATATTTTGCCTATCGTGGAAGGAGCGACCGTTAATACCAAGTACGGAATGGTAAAAACAGATCATATACTTTTTATTGCGGCGGGAGCATTCCATGTTTCAAAGCCGTCTGATTTGATTCCTGAGTTACAAGGACGTTTCCCTATTCGAGTGGAGCTTAGCAGTTTGTCAAAGGATGATTTTAAAAATATTCTTACAACACCCAAGCAAGCTTTACTAAAACAGTATCATATGCTACTTAAGGCAGACGGTGTAACTGTACAGTTCACGGAAGAAGCGATTGATAAAATTTCAGAGATTGCTTATCGCGTTAATACTGAAACAGAGAATATAGGGGCTAGAAGGTTGCACACGATTTTAGAAAAGTTGCTTCAAGATATTTCTTTTAATGCTCCTGCCGATAGTGAGGTAGAGATTACCATCACGGCTACTATGGTTGAAGACAGATTAAATAGCATTGTAGAAAATGTTGACGTTTCAAGGTATATACTATAGCCAGCCTTTCTTCTTTATGTTATAGTATGTGAATACACATTTGTGTGTAACTATATTAAGAAGGAGAGAGAAAAATGGAGAGAGTAACGAATTTAGTACCTAGCTACACTTTGGGTGGACATGATGCGTATGACAAAGTGCCGGAAATAGTAGCACCATATGGGAGAAGCGTGTGCATTATCGGCGGCAAGACGGCGATGGAGAAGGCATTGCCGATTTTAATGCCTGTTTTGGAAGCATCCGAGTTGGTAGTTTTAGATACGATTGTCTATGGCAAAGAGTGTACGCGAGAAGGTGCACAGGCTATTGCTGCTCAAAAGGCGGTGCAGGAAGCGGAAGTGTTATTTGCTGTCGGCGGCGGCAAGGCAATTGATGCGGTGAAACTTGTCAGTGCCTATGCCGGAAACAAGCCTTTCTTTACTTTTCCTACCGTTGCAGGCACATGTGCAGCGACTTCCAAGGTAGCTGCGGTATATACTGCAGATCATGTATTTAGTGGCGTTCACTATAATGCGTATCCCGCCACTCATATATTTATTAATGCACAGATTTTGGTTGAAGCACCGGAGCGATTTATTTGGGCTGGTATGGGAGATACTATTGCCAAGCATTATGAAAGTGCTTTTTCAGGAAGACACAGTAATCCTACTTATGAAGGGCAAATGGGGGTTTCTATTGCCACGATGTGTGCGGCACCCGTTAAAGTATACGGAATCGGCGCTATGGAAGCGGCAAAGGGGAAAGCAAGAAATGATGCATTTGATCAAATGGTAATGGCCGTTATTTTTACGACAGGTTTAGCGTCAAATTTCTTGGCCGAAGATTTAAACAGTAGTATTGCCCACGCCATGTGTTATGGGTTTACCACTCAAAAAGTGGTAGAGGAAAACCACTTGCATGGAGAAATTGTTTCATATGGTATTCTTGTCCTTTTAACGGTGGATAAACAATTGGATGAAAGGGCAGAATGGATTCCTATCTATAAAAAAATGGGCCTGCCTACAAAGTTGGCTGATTTGGATATGACTATGGATAATATGGATGCTGTTTTCGAAAAAGCTATTTCTGTTCGCGATGTGGTGGTAGCTCCTTATGCAATTACAAAAGAGATGCTTATTGCCGCAGTAGAAGAATTGGAATCTTTGTAAATAGCAATCTTATAATATAAAAAGCACAGATAAGACGGATGATCCGTTTCATCTGTGCTTTTTATATTATTTTCTTTTCTTCTTT
>JBHAEC010000022.1:0-15089 GCA_041855385.1 Veillonellaceae bacterium | reverse complement strand
TAGTAGCAACATTAATGGTAAAGAGAGGAATTATCGATTGGGAGGAGGCAGAGCAGTTTTTGTCAGTCTCAGAGAAACAGTTTCTTTCTCCCTTTACCATGAAAGGGATGACACAGGCGGTAGATCGCATTGAAAAAGCCATAGAAGATAGGGAAAAAATAGTTGTTTATGGTGATTATGATGTGGATGGCATCACAGCAACTTCACTACTGCATCGCTTTTTAGTGTCTATTGGAGGAGATGTAAGCTACTATATTCCGGAACGACAATCGGAAGGATATGGTTTAAATCTAGAAGCGGTGGAAAAGCTGGTAGCGGATGGTGCGGAACTTATCATCACCGTAGATTGCGGCATAAGCTCTTATGACATAGTTGAGGCGATGAAGGAGCGAGTGGATATGATTATCACCGACCATCATATGCCACCTGAGGAAGTGCCTCTTGCCTTAGCGGTAGTAAATCCGAAACAAAAGGACTGTCCCTATGGAGATAAACTACTGGCAGGAGCAGGAGTAGCCTTTAAACTTTGCCAGGCTTTATGGCTTAGAAAAACGGGACAATGGTATAATTCAGATCTTGATATAGCTGCTTTGGGAACAATTGCCGACGTGGTTCCTTTAGTGGGAGAAAATCGATTAATTGCAAAATTTGGACTACAAAAAATGATGGATCAGCCAAATTTGGGGATTAAAGAATTAATAAAGGTTTCAGGACTGGAAGGACGAAAGATTACAGCCGGTAATGTAGGGTTTTCCCTGGCCCCCAGGCTAAATGCGGCAGGCCGTGTAACACATGCTGGGGAAGGAGTCAAACTTTTGATCTCCGAAACGATGGAGAGTGCAGAGTATTTGGCACAAAAGCTACATGAAACCAATATAGAGCGTCAGCAAATAGAAAGAACAATTTGTGAAGCTGCTAGAAATGAAGCTCTTCTTCAGGGGGATATGGCCAGTCATGTGTTGGTAATAGCAGGGGAAGGATGGCATTCCGGTGTTATAGGAATTGTAGCATCGCGGTTGGTGGAGGAATTTTATAAACCTGCTATTATGATCAGTATTTCGGACGGAATAGGAAAGGCATCGTGCCGTAGTATTGAGGGGCTGGATATGTATGAAGCACTTAAGTATTGTGAGGATTTGTTATTACAATATGGCGGACACAAACAGGCTGCGGGTTTCAGTATTGAAGTGGATAAGATAGATGCTTTGCGTATTCGGCTTACCGAATACTGTAAACAACAGCTGACTGAGGACGATTATATACAAACGCTTCGCATTGATTCGTTTGTTGAAGCGGGAGAAGTAACAATACCTCTCATAACCGATTTAGCAAAGTTGGAACCGTACGGCATGGGAAACAGTACTCCTGTTTTTGCTATTGAAAATATGGTAGTGGAAAATGCCTTTATAATGGGGCAGCAAAAAAATCATATTAAGTTTTTGTTAAAGAAAGACGATCAGGTCTTAGAAGCCATCTCGTGGAACGGGAGCCATTATCATGCAGAGTTTTTTAAAGGGGATATAGTCAAAATTGCTTTTACCTTACAGACCAATGAGTGGCAGGGAGAACTGGTTCCCCAGTTAATTATTCAAGATTTACAGCGCATGAGTGAAGTAACTCCTCGTTTGACGAAGGAAGGGTTGCGAGAGCTATATCCTGTAGTGAAAGCTGTTTTTCGCAATCCGGAACGGATGCGATATATTGTGGAAAGTGAAGTAATGCAGCAATCTCCGGTAAGTCTTACTCCGCTAGAAGCCATGTTAGGCTTGGAGGTATTTAAGGAACTGGGAATTATTAAGGAGATAACGACGGATAAAGGGGCGGAATATCATTGGTGTCCTACAATGGGGAAACTGGATTTGGTGATGTCCCTTACCTATTTGAAGTATAGTGAGTAGAGGGTGAGAATAATGACAGGAAATCAGGAAGGTCGTGCTCTTGTAGAAAATACGGCGGTCGATAAGGAAATAGAATTACAGAAGTTAATGGATACCGTAAAAAAGTACCTCAGCCCGGAAGACTGCTCTTTAGTATATGCGGCTTATCAACTGGCGGATAAAGCACATGAACCGCAAAAGCGTGCATCAGGAGAGCCGTACATTCTGCATCCTATCGCGGTAACAACAATTTTGGCGGACTTAAATATTGATGTTACCACGCTCGTAGCAGCACTGCTTCATGATGTGGCGGAAGATACGGAATATACCATAGAACAAATAGAAGAAATATTCGGAAGTGAGGTTGCTTTTTTGGTGGATGGAGTGACGAAATTGAACCAGTTTCAGTATCACACCAAGGAAGATCAACAGCTGGAAAACTATCGAAAAATGTTCCTGGCCATGGCAAAAGATGTACGCGTTGTGGTAATTAAGCTTGCCGATAGATTGCATAATATGCGGACTTTAAAGCATATGCGAAGTGACAAACAAAAGAGAATCGCCCGCGAAACGATGGAAATCTTTGCTCCTTTGGCGCATCGTCTGGGTATTTTCAATATAAAATGGGAGCTGGAGGATTTATCTTTCCGATATTTGGAACCCGATCAATACTATGATTTGGTTGATCAGATGCAACAAAAGCGTCAGACCAGAGAAGATATAGTAAATGATACGATGCAACAGCTCGAGAAATCTCTCAAGGAAGCGAATATTAAAGCCGATGTAAAAGGAAGACCGAAGCATTTTTACAGCATTTATAAAAAAATGAAGAAAGACAACCGGGATTTGTCTCAGATTTATGACCTATATGCTGTTAGAGTTATCGTCGATGCCGTTCCCGATTGTTATGCTGTTTTAGGAATTGCTCACAGTTTGTGGAAGCCGCTTCCATATCGTTTTAAAGACTATATTGCTATGCCTAAATCCAATATGTATCAATCTCTTCATACTACAGTTATCGGCACAAAAGGGCAACCTGTGGAAATTCAAATTCGTACATGGGAAATGCACTATGTGTCGGAACATGGGGTGGCGGCACACTGGCGATATAAAGAAGGCGATAAGCACGGTGACAAGGACTTTGATAAAAAAGTGGGTTGGATTCGTAAAGTGCTGGAGTGGCAGGATGCGAGCAATCCGAAAGAATTGGTGAATGCGCTGAAGCTGGATGTGTTTTCCGCAGAAGTATTCGTTTTTACTCCGAAGGGAGATGTAATTAAATTGCCACAAGGCTCGGTACCGCTGGATTTTGCTTATCGCGTCCATACAGATGTGGGACATCGGTGCGTAGGGGCTAAGGTAAACGGGAAAATTGTATCGCTTGATTATACGTTGAAAAATGGCGATATCGTCGATATTATCACGTCTAAGACAGGAAAACCAAGTTTAGACTGGCTTAATATTGTGGGATCCACCGAAAGCAAGAGCAAAATTCGAAATTGGTTTAAGCGGGAAAATCGAGAGGAGAATATTCTTAAAGGTCGAGAGCTTCTGGAAAAGGAAGCCAAACGATTGAATTACGATTGGAAAACTCTTCATAAGCCGGGGCGATTAGAGAAAATAGGTAGAGCTTTAAATGCAGGCGGTGAAAATGAAGTATTGGCAGCCGTCGGATACGGAGGTATTCCGGTTAATGGTGTGTTGCTTCGACTTATTGATATGTATAAAAAAGAGGATATCAAGGTTGAAGAGCAGACTAAAACGCAAATACTGCTGGAAAAACTTAAGGCTACAGAACCGAGTAAGAAAAAATCGGGAACCGGTATTTTGGTTAAAGGAGAGGCCGGACTATTGGTCCGCATGGCCCGCTGTTGCAATCCTGTTCCCGGTGATAATGTTGTAGGCTATATTACCAGGGGCCGCGGGGTGTCCGTGCATAGGGCGGATTGTTCCAATGTAGGGCATACGCAGGAAGACATGGATAGGATGATCGAAGTTTCTTGGGACGGAGCAACGACGGAAACCTTCCAAGTAGCTATTGAAATAACCGCTTATGATAGGAGTGGTCTTCTCATTGAAATAATGGCAACTTTATCGGAATTAAAAATTCATATTGCCAATGTGAATGCAAAAGCCCATGATAATAAGTCCGCCACCATTCATCTGCTCATTGATACAAAGGATTTGGCGCAACTCGAGTTTGTAATGACTAAGCTGAGGAGAATTCGCGACGTTTACAGTGTACAGCGCATGCACGGAGGTAGTGGTTTATGAGAGCAGTGATACAGCGTGTTCTTGAAGCTGGTGTGACGGTAAAAGAAGAGCAAATAAGTCGGATTGGCCCGGGGCTTCTGGTATTGCTGGGCGTCGGTAAAGAAGATACGGAAGCGGATATGGAATATATAGCTTCTAAAATACTTCATCTTCGCATTTTTGAGGATGAAGAAGGCAAGATGAATCGATCCTTGCTTGAGGAAAAAAAAGAACTCCTTTTGGTATCCCAGTTTACACTTTATGGAGATGTCAGGAAGGGACGACGACCGGGCTTTGATCAGGCAGGAGATCCGGAAAGGGCAAAGGCACTATATGAAAAAATGGTGGAATTTTGCCAAAAATTGGGAGTAAAAGTAAAAACAGGGATTTTTCAGGCGCACATGAAGGTAGATCTGATTAATGATGGTCCCGTAACCATATTGATGGACAGTAAAAAACAATTCTAGAGAGGTGAAAAATGAAGGTAATGATGATGCCCCTCGGCGTATATGAAACTAATTGTTATGTAGTATATGATGAAAATACACTAGAGGCGGCCGTAATTGATCCGGGTGCAGAAGGCAAGGGATTAATCAAGGTACTGGAGGAGAACAAACTGGATGTAAAAAAAAATACTCCTCACGCATGGGCATAGCGATCATATCGGAGCCGTGCAGGCTGTGGCAGACAGGTATAAAGTGCCCGTATATATACATCCCAATGATTCCATGTTTTTGAAAGATCCAAAGTTGAATCTCAGTGTTCATATGGGCCTATCTATTACTTGTGATGTAGAGGAAAAACCTTTAATAGGTGGCGACAAAATTGAAGCTGCCGGCGTTTCCTTTACCGTTTTGGAGACTCCCGGACACACCGGTGGAGGAGTGTGTTTTTATGGGGGAGGCATTGTGTTTGCCGGGGATACGTTGTTCCAAGGATCTATCGGTAGAACTGATTTTCCCGGAGGCTCTTTTGAACAGTTGGATAAGGCGATCAGAACGCAACTCTATACATTACCGCCGGATACGATTGTGTGTCCCGGCCATGGGCCGACGACAACAGTGGGGGATGAAATGAAATATAATCCCTTTGTTAGGGTTTAAAGTAAGGAGAATCTATGACAGATCGATCAACGCAAATTATGCTACGTATAGGGCTGGTAGCCTTTGTTATTGCCATGTTATTGACAGTAACCTCGGCAATGATGCCCCTATTGGTGGCTTTAATATTATCATTTATCTTGCTGCCTGTTGTGGATAAGATAGAGATACTTTGTAAAGATAAAATCGGATTGCCGTTTATGCCGAGATGGCTGGCTATTATTATAGCGTTTATACTTTTCTTTTGCTTGTCTGTACTGGTATTAACTTATATTTTAGTGCCCTTTGTGACAGAGTTCTCTCGCTTTGTTCATAATATTCCGCAAGTAATCGAACAGTTTGCCAACAGCATAAAAGCATTAAAGAGTGAAGATATTCCTTTGCCTTTTTCTCCACAGTTGGAAGTGCTTATTCATGAAAGTATCGTGAAAGTGGGGAACTATAGTGTAGACTTGGCAAGGCAAGGGTTGTCGGCCATGTTTTCTCTGGCAGGCGTTTTAGTGCAATTATTGCTTGTCCCCATTTTGTCTTTTTACATAATCAAGGATGCAAGGCCCATTAAAAATCGATTCGTTTCCTTATTCTCCCAAGAAAAAGGGATAAGAGTGGATAAGATGTTGGCTGAAATGTACAGTATGCTGGGGCGCTATTTGCGAGGACAGCTTTTGCTGGCATGTAATATGTTTTGTATCGTATTTATTGCCATGTATCTCTTCGGGATTCCATATCCTCTGGTATTGTCTCTACTGGCGGCCATTGCGGAATGGGTACCTATTATCGGCCCCATTTTGGGAGCTGCGCCGGCTGTTATCTTGGCTTTTCTGATTGCTCCTTCTTTGGCACTTAAAGTGGCAATCTTTTACGGCATTGTTCAGCTGATTGATGCGCAGATTATTATGCCTAAAGTGGTGGGGCATGTAATAAAGCTCCATCCGATAATGATTATTGTGGCTATTTTTACGGCAGGCTCATTTTACGGAATTCCGGGTATGATGTTGGCCGTTCCGATAACAGCATTAATACAAATACTGATTACACATTTATGGTTCTACGAAAAAAATTTTAAAGGAGCAGGTGAACAATGATGAATGCAACGATGGAAAAATTAAAAGAGCGTATTAAGAACAAAAAGTACAAGCTGACGACGCAACGTCAAACAATTTTACAGGTATTTATGGATGCCGATGAAAATCACTTGAGTGCGGAGGATGTATACGTGCTGGTAAAAAAGGTAGCGCCCGAAATTGGCCTCGCTACTATTTATAGAACTTTGGATCTGTTTACGGAACTAGACTTGCTGAAGAAGCTTGATTTTGGTGACGGTAGAAATCGCTATGAGCTCAGCAACGATTCTTTGGCTCATTTTCATCATCACCTGATTTGCTTGAAATGCGGGATTGTCAAAGAAGTAGAAGACGATATGCTTGAAACATTGGAAACTATTATAGACAAAAAACTGAATTTCAAGACAGTGGACCATCAGCTAAAGGTGTATGGATATTGCGGAGACTGCCAGGCTAAGATGGCAGAAGAAGAAACTGTATAAGGCATGGGTACCTATCAAACCTATCATTATGAAGGGCCCTTGCCTTTGGGATCGGTAGTAGCACAACGATGTAGCGCAGTCGGATTATTTTCGCAAAAAGAGAACCCCCGATTTTTGCTGTTCGGATCGGAACATGAGGGCAGATATTTTCTTACCCTGAATGTGGGAAATGAAAGGTTGTCGTCATTTGAAGGTTCCGCTACATATGAGGGGCGAGAGAAGATTGGAAAAGAACTTCTTCAGTATATGCGAAAATACATGGAAGTTGAGGTTTCCCCGTGGGGGCTTTTGGTAGGTGTTAGACCGGTTAAACTTTATCATCGCTGGAGAGAAGGGATGTCCCCCTTAGAGATTAAAGATCGGTTTAAGCATCTTTACCAAGCGGAGGAAGATAAGGCAAATCTTGTAGCATCTATTGGAAAGATACAAGAGCCTTATATTTCATATATCAAGGAACATCCAAAACACATAGGGGTTTACGGAGGGATTCCCTTTTGTACGACTCGATGTACCTATTGTTCCTTCCCTTACGGTTTAATCAGTCAGTATAAAAAGGTACATGACTTTGTGGCAGCTTTCGTAAAGGATGCAGTGGCAATGTCCGCATTAATAAAGAATTATGACTTAAAAACCGATTCCCTGTATTTGGGAGGGGGGACACCGACGAGTCTTGATAAAGAGGACTTTGAAAGAGTTCTGACAGCCTTTGCCGGTTGCAAAGAAGATACAACGGAATTTACGGTAGAAGCGGGAAGACCCGATACAGTGACAAAAGAAAAACTGGATGCCATTGTTCGTTGTGGAGCCAATCGTATCAGTATAAACCCACAAACACTACAGGATTCGATTTTAAAAGTAGTGGGACGACTGCATAAAGCGGATGATATAGGGGTTTTGTATGAAACGGTTCGGAAACAGACGGCATTACAGGTTAATATGGATTTTATTGCAGGACTTCCGGGGCAAACAACGGCTCATATGAAGGAGAATATGGAGCAGGTTTGCCAATGGTTACCGGAAAATGTTACAATCCATACATTGGCGCTAAAAAAGGGAAGTCCCATGTATGAGGGTCGAGATCACATCATGCTTCCTACAGCCGATGAAGTGCGAGAGATGACGGAATACTGTCGAGAGAAACTTGAAACAGCCGGGTATAGGCCCTATTATTTGTACCGACAGCAATATATGACGGGGCAATTGGAAAATGTCGGATATGCTTTGCCGGACAAGGAAAGTCGCTACAATATTCAGATGATGGAGGAGCGACAGATTATTATGTCCATGGGGCCGGGAAGTGTGACAAAGTTGATTAAAGGTCCCTTATACAGGCAAAGTAAGATGCATATGCCTAAAGATGTGGACGTTTATGTGAATACTCTTGAGGAACTGATAAAAAAGCGCCAACAATTGGTTGAACACTTTATGGAGAGTGAATAAAATGGCTATAAAAAAACCGCGAGGTACACAGGATTTTTTGCCTGAAACATCCTCACAGTGGGAATATATAGAAACAAAAATCAGGAAGATTTGTAGCAACTACGGCTTCGGTGAAGTACGGACTCCTATCTTTGAAGAAACGAGGCTATTTCTTCGCGGCATAGGGGAAACAACAGATGTGGTGCAGAAAGAGATGTATACGTTCACGACAGCGGAGGGAAAACAAAGTTATACATTGCGACCGGAAAATACAGCTTCGGCTGTGCGCGCCTATTTGGAGAATAAAGTATACGGATGGGAGCCGGTTACAAAATGGTTTTATGTGGGGCCCATGTTTAGGCATGACAGACCACAGGCAGGACGATATCGCCAATTTCACCAGTTTGGTGTAGAGGTACTGGGAACGGATGCTTCTGTGAGTGATAGCGAAGTTATTGCTATGGCAATGCAATTTTTTAATGAATTAGGACTGAAGGATTTACATCTTGAGATTAATAGTGTAGGCTGCCCTAAATGCAGACCGCAATACAGAGAGAAACTGATTGACTTTTTTGAAGGGAAAAAAGAAGAACTCTGTGATGACTGCGTAAGCCGACTTTACAAGAATCCCATGCGCTTATTGGATTGTAAAATAGACAGCAAAAAAGATGTTTTTGCGGGAGCTCCGGAAATACATGAACATCTTTGCGAAGAGTGCCATATTCATTTTGAGCAAGTACAGTCCTTTCTAAAGGCAGCTGACATAAAGTTTACGGTCAATCCTCGTCTCGTAAGAGGATTGGATTACTATACGAAGACAGCTTTTGAAATTCAGTATCCTCCTTTGGGAGCCCAAAGTGCTCTGGGCGGTGGTGGCCGTTATGATGGGTTAGTAGAGGAATTAGATGGACCGCCGACACCGGGGATTGGATTCGCTATCGGCCTTGAGCGGGTGCTTTTGGCCCTGGAAAATCAAGATCTGATTCCCAAAAGAAAAAGAGATGATGGTGTATTTGTCCTAACTTTGGGTGAAGCGGCTACAAAAAAGGGATTTTCTTTAGTGCAACAGCTAAGGCAATTGGGTTGTTATGCCGAAATGGATGGGCAAGGCAAGAGCATGAAGAGTCAAATGAAATATGCTAACCGTATTCATGCGAAATATGTTATTATACTGGGAGATGACGAATTACATCGTCATATAGCGATAGTACGCAATATGGAAACGGCGGAGCAGGAAGAAATATCCCTTGAAGAAGTAGTAGCAGAAATTAAAAGAAAACTTACGCCTCAGATGTGAGATAAAAATAAATGAGCTGAAAGGATGACAAGGATGGAAACAATGCAAGGGCTACAGCGCACATGCGGTTGTGGGATGATAGGATCGGAACAGGTAGGACAGGAGGTCGTGTTATGCGGCTGGGTAGAACGGCGTCGCGACCACGGAGGGCTTATTTTTATTGATTTGCGTGATCGGTCGGGAGTGGTACAGGTAGTTGCATCTGTGGATCACGATAAGGAATCGTTCCTCAAGGCGGAGGGCGTACGAAACGAATACGTGCTCTGCGTGAGAGGGAATGTTGAAAAGAGAGATGCGGATACGATTAATCCCAATATGCCTACGGGAGAATATGAAGTATATTGCAAAGAAATGCGTGTGCTTAATGCCGCAAAAACGCCACCCTTTTATATTCAGGATGATATTGATGTAGACGAAAATATTCGCCTTAAATACCGTTATTTGGATTTGCGCCGTCCCGAGATGCAGCGTAATCTTATTATGCGTCATCGCGTAACGAAAGCAATGCGTGATTTTCTTGACAAGCACCAATTCCTTGAAATCGAAACGCCAATGTTGACGAAGAGTACGCCGGAGGGAGCACGCGACTATTTGGTTCCTTCCCGCGTAAACCCCGGAAGTTTCTATGCTTTGCCGCAATCCCCGCAAATTTTTAAACAGATTTTGATGGTAGCCGGCTATGAGAGATATTTCCAAATTGCACGTTGCTTCCGTGATGAAGACTTGCGTGCAGACCGTCAGCCGGAATTTACGCAACTTGACATGGAAATGAGTTTCGTGGATCAGGAATTTATCTTACATCTCACCGAAAATATGATGGCTTATATTTTCTCTACCGTACTGAATCAGGAAATCTCTCTTCCCATGCCGCGCATTACCTGGGATGAAGCGATGGACAAGTACGGATCGGACAAACCCGATTTAAGATTTGGCATGGAGTTTAAAAATGTAACGGATTTAGTGAAAGAAACCGAGTTTAAAGTGTTCCGCTCCGTTATCGATGCGGGCGGTGTAGTAAAGGGAATTGTTGTTCCTTCCTATGTGGATATTCCTCGCCGTGAGTTGGACGATTTGGTGGAATATGTGGGCCGATATGGAGCAAAAGGCCTGGCGTGGGCATGTTTTAATGAGGACGGAACTATTAAGTCTCAGATTATGAAATTCTTGGGAGAGGATACAATTCGTCAGATTGGCGAATGTTGTGAGGCAAAACCGGGAGATTTGGTGCTTATGATTGCCGATAAACCGGCGGTGGTAGCGAAGGCTTTAGGTGAATTACGCCTTGAAATGGCTCGGCGTCGTAATCTGATTGATGAAAATCAATTGGCGTTCACCTGGGTAACAGACTTCCCTATGTTTGAATATGATGAAGAGGAAAAACGTTATGTAGCGATGCATCATCCGTTTACCACTCCGAAAGAAGAAGATCTGCCGAAACTGGAAAGTGATCCGGGCTCAGTAAAGGCTGTTGCCTATGATATGGTACTGAATGGAGTGGAAATCGGTGGTGGTAGCTTGCGTATTTATCAAGCGGATGTGCAGGAAAAAGTTTTTGCCGCCATCGGATTAACGGAAGAAGAATGCCGAGCAAAATTCGGCTTTATGTTGGATGCTTTCCAATATGGAGCTCCTCCGCATGGAGGTCTTGCCTTTGGATTGGACCGTTTGGTTATGCTCATGGCTAAGAGAAATTCTATTCGTGATGTCATTGCTTTCCCTAAAACTCAAAGTGCAACGGATCAAATGTGCCAAGCTCCCAGCACTGTGGCTCCGAGACAGCTTAAGGATTTACATATAAAGCTGAATCTTGCCTCTGAAAAACTTGTATAGTCATGGGCGCTGAAGAATAAAGGGAGAGGAGAATCTCCGTCCTTGCCGTGAGAGGGAGTAAGGTAAAATGCATGAGAAGCACTTATTTGCTAGGGGCAAACCCTTGCAGATAAGTGCTTTTTTTGGTATTATACTTGTAGAAGTATCCCTGCTGTGTGCGCGGAGATATCGCTATTTTTGAGCCAACACTTTAACTAGGGGACTCCGGACTCTCGTTATGGCGCTACGCCTGTAGAGGACAGTAAAGTAATGAGGAGGAGACCCACCTGCCGTTGCAGGATCAAAAGGCGGTATTTTAGCGGCATGGTGGGGCTTTTATATTATGGCCGCCGTGGGCGGCTTTTTTTGATGGTATACGGATAGATGATTAACATAAGGAGAAGGATTGTGGAAAGCTTATTTGAAGTAGAGAAGAAGAAATTTGAACCCCTTGCTGTTCGCATGAGACCTACCGGACTGGATGAATTTTATGGACAGGAAGCGGTGGTGGGGAAAGGAACTTTTCTGCGCAAAATGATTGAGGCGGACACCATTCCGTCCTTATTATTGTACGGCCCATCGGGAACAGGAAAGACTACCTTGGCGCAAGTAATTGCACATGTTACGAAGAGTCGTTTTGTAACCCTTAACGCAACTAATATAGGGATTTCGGAACTTAGAAAGGCAATGGAGGAAGCTAAAAAAGCTGTTCTATCGTTTCAAGAGCGGACTATTTTGTTTTTGGATGAAATTCATCGCTTTAATAAGGGGCAACAGGATGTGCTCCTACCCTTTGTTGAAGAAGGAAGTGTCGTTTTAATCGGTGCGACTACGGAAAATCCTTTTTTTGAGATTAACCGGCCCCTATTGTCGCGTATGCGATTATTGGTACTGTCCTCCTTGGATGAGACTGCAATAGCCTCTATATTGCAACAGGCACTTACTAATGTAGAGCGCGGGCTTGGAGGGCGCCGCATTACGGCGGATAAGCAGATATTGTTAGATATGGGGCGGTTTAGTGGCGGTGATGCACGAATGGCCTTAAACCTTTTGGAACAGGCTGCCGCAATGGTAAACGACGGAGAAGAGATTACTGCAGATGTAATCGAAAAAGTGGCGGGACGGCGTATCCAAACTTATGATAAGAAAGGGAATAGTCATTATGACACAATTTCAGCCTTTATTAAAAGCATGAGAGGCTCCGATCCACAGGCTGCTTTGCATTATTTGGCAAGGATGATCGATGCGGGAGAAGATCCTTCATTTATAGCGAGGCGTATTATAATTTGTGCGGCGGAAGATGTAGGCTTGGCAGATCCGCAAGCTCTGGTCTTAGCAACTGCGGCCGCGCAGGCCGTACATGTTGTAGGGTTTCCGGAAGCGCGTATTATTTTAGGGGAAGCGGCCGTATATGTAGCTCTTGCACCAAAGAGCAATAGCGCATATCTTGGTATAGATGCGGCCCTTAATGAAGTTCGTACAAAGGATTGCGGACCTGTCCCGCCTCACTTGCGTGATGGAGGCTATAAAGGTGCGAATGAACTGGGGCGAACAAATGATTATTTGTATGCTCACGACTATCCTCAAGCATATGTGAAGCAACAGTATATGCCGGATAAGATAATAGACCATGTATATTACCGTCCTCTTTCTCACGGCTGTGAGAAACACCTGGCAAAAGAGTGGTTAGAACGCATGGGAGAGAAGAAAAAATAAGGGAAATATGCTATAATAAAATGATATGATAACCGATAAACTAATGATTTAATAATCTTTGTTTTAGGTAATATGTAAGTGTAAATGCTCGTAAGATAGGAAGGAATGTATCTATGCCGGAGAGAAATTGCCGGTACAGTATAAGGAGAATATGGTGAACACAAGAAGAACAACACAGAAAAGAGGGAGAAAAACAAATAGCAAACATACCGGCACCGGATTTTCACTTAGAAATGAAATAGTGGGCATTATTTTTATCCTTTTAGCGATCTTTCTGTTAGCCGGAATTTGGGGATTTGAAGTGGGTAATGTGGGTGCGTTTATGGCGGCTATATTTACCTACGGTTTCGGAATTGGCGCATTTGTTCCGTGTCTTGCCCTCTTATATCTGGGGTGGATGTATTTATATTATGATGAGGGTGTGTCTGTTACTAAGCGTGGCTTTGTGATGACGATTTTCTTTCTTTCCTTATTGACACTCGTTCCCCTGTGGAGGGTTCCGGACGGACATGAATTAATGACTATGTATTTGAATAATCAAGGCGGTGTAGTCGGAGGGATGTTTGCCGGTCTGCTTCGCGCACTTTTAGGAAATACCTGGTCTATTGTTGCAGTGGCGGGACTGGCCATTATATGCTTTATCACGATTACCCGTTGGTCCTTGCGGTCCGGTTTGTATAAGGCGAAAGAAAAAGCGGTGCCCGTTGTTGATAAAGCCAAAGATAAAGCAGGAGAAACTTTTACGCGGGCAAAGGAGCAGTTTTCCGATTGGAAAGAGCAACAACAAGAAAGAAAAGGCATATATAATCAGGAAAAAGATCCTCGCTATCCGATAAATATAAGCAGAAACAATATGGGTGAGCAGGAAGAAATTTCCTTTTTTCCCGAGGAGGAAGAAGATGATGTTTATTTGGGGAGAGAAGATGCAGTAGAGAGTTGGCAGGCTTTGGCTGCGGCGGAAAAATATCAAAATGAGCGCCTGGCACCCGAAAAACGGGAAGAATCCAGTGAGTTGGAAAGTACGGTGGGTATGGGAGCGGAAAATAATAGCACTGTTATAGCCGACATTCCGACTTTTGAGGGAACGTCTACGGATACGGCGGCTGTTTCCGTTTCTTTGGGAGATGGTACGGTAAAGCCCAGAAGAATAGAAAGACCTTATCGTTATCCTCCGCTGACTATTTTGTCTAAAAGTCCAAAATCATCCGGGTTGGGCGGAGAAGTGGCGGAGAAAGCGCAGCTGTTAGAAGAAACGTTAAAGAGTTTTGGCGTTTCCGCTCGCATAATAAATGCTACTCAAGGACCGGCTGTAACCAGATATGAATTGGAGCCGGCAGCAGGCGTAAAAGTAAATAAAATTGTTAATCTTACCGATGATATTGCATTAAAACTTGCCGCAACGGACATTCGAATGGAGGCTCCTATTCCGGGGAAAGCAGCTATCGGTATTGAAGTGCCAAATAAGAGTATTGCGGCTGTTCATTTGCGCGATGTTCTTGACAGCGATGATTTTTTGAAGGCAAAGGGTGGTATTCCCGTAGGCTTGGGAAAAGATATTGCGGGAAAACCCATCATAACGGATTTGGCAAAGATGCCTCATCTTCTTGTAGCAGGCTCCACAGGATCTGGCAAATCGGTGTGTATTAACACCTTGATATCCAGCATTTTGTTTAGCCGGAAGCCGGAAGATGTAAAACTTATTCTCATAGATCCTAAGATGGTAGAGTTGTCAAACTATAACGGCATTCCTCATCTTATGGCGCCTGTTGTGACGGATACTAAAAAAGCGGCAGCCGTGCTTCGGTGGGCGGTTAAAGAGATGGAAGCTCGTTATCGTACTTTTGCTGCATCCAATGTTAGAGATATTACTCGATATAATGAACTGTATCCCAATGCATCTATGCCATTGGTAGTTATCATCATTGACGAGTTGGCAGATTTAATGATGGTTTCTCCGGTAGATGTAGAGGATTCTATTTGTCGTCTGGCACAGATGGCAAGAGCCGCAGGTCTGCATTTGGTATTGGCAACGCAACGCCCTTCGGTAGATGTAATCACAGGCACTATTAAAG
>JBHAEC010000021.1:0-4187 GCA_041855385.1 Veillonellaceae bacterium | reverse complement strand
CTTCGACGCGTCTGAATAAAGAGTGGGTAAAAAAGCACTATGCGGGCTTCACGCATTTGGATTTGGATAAGATCAGACCGGTTATGAAGGAAGAAGGAGTGTACCGTCTCGATCCGGATACGGGACAATTGGTAAAAGCGACGCTGGTACGGGAAGAAACGGCTCATCCGGAACTGCTGTACGGTACGATTCGTTATGAGCTGATGCAGGACAGGCCGGTAAGCCCGAGAGCGAAGGAGCCCGGGCATAATCCGGGCGAGAGAGAGAAGACGTCATCCTCGGGGAATGAACCGCCGGCGGGCTACCATCCGAAACATTCCTTTATTCTGGATGAATGACAGTAGGGACGAATAAAATAAAGGCACGATGGGAAACAAGATCATCACGGAAGAAGATTTTTGGGAATGTACGGGCGGTTTGATGCCCGTTCCGCTTCAGAGCAGTCAGAGGCTGGTCTATACGAATGGCCGTAAGGCGAAAAAGTACATTACATTAGCCGATAAGAGCACGGTAAGCTGGGTGGACTTCGGGTGTAAGAAACTGATGTTGCTTTATGCGGTTATTGCGGCGGTTGCGGCGGCGATCGCGGCCCTTTGCGCGGCTACGGGCGGTGCGGCGCTGATAGCCATCTGTGCCCTTGCCGGAGCCGCCGGCGCGATGTGGGGGGCTGTTGTAGGAAGCCTTCTTTGCGGTCAGTTGGCCGCCATGGCAAGAGTGTGGTGCAGCAGCAAGGATGATTTTCAGATTTTAGGGATCAATACGATAACGGGCAAAGACACGATGCAATGTCTGGCTTTCACTTTTATCGGCCAGAATCCCGAAACAATCACTTACAAACCCGGTGTCAAGTCCTGGTCTCAGGCTTTGGCTACGGGAGCAGCGAATCTTATCGGGGGATTGTTCGAAGGGATGATGTACGGCGCCTGTATCGGCAGTGCTTTTGCGGCCGGCGCAGCGCTTGCGGGTGGAGCGAGTGCGGGTGGCGGTCTGGCAGGTATGGGGCGTGTGGCGTTGAACTTTATCAAATCGATTCCGAGGAATATCCTGACGAACATCGCGGAGAGTTATTCGGCGATGGGTATGGGTATGCGTGGCGTGATGTCGGCACAGTCGGCGCTTACCACGTATGGAGAGCTGGGAGATGAGATGACGCGTGAGGATTTGAACAACGCGATCTCGGAAGGCTTCTTGTCAATGGAGAAAGGGACATATGACTCGGGAAAGAATATCCTGACGGGCAACGGCAAGATGGAGGATTATATGGGAATAGCCTTGAATCTGACTCCGACGGGTCAGGGTGCCAGGGAAGTCTTTCCCCATAATTCCAACTATCAGAAGATGGGAATCGTACCGGATAATCTTGCCGGTAAGATGGATCTGGATGGTGGCGTAAAGAAGGCTCCCGATGCGGATGGCGGTGTAAAGAAATCCGTTTCGGACGACGGTCTTCCGGTAAAGAAACAAGGCAGCTCCAAAAGCAGAAAACCCAAAGGAAAAAACGGAAAGGCGTATGAGAAAACGAAATTAGTTGATATAGTTAAGGAAAGAGCAGAAAATATAATGAAATACTCTTCTGCGACAAAACGAGGCCCGTGTTTAACTGGGATTTATGATAAAGTTACTGGTGAAATATCTTTTGGACAAAATTTTAACCTACGAACAGTTGAGGGCAGAAAAAGTTTTGAGTTATTTAAGAGAGATGCACATCCGATAATTAAAGCAAGAATTGAAGCATATCAAAAAAAAATAGCAGATGGTTCTATTAACCCCAATCCGTCGGATGGCACCCCAGGAGCTCATTCTGAAATTGTAGCCTTAGACAATGCTCTCAAATCAAGAGAAAAAAGAACAGGGAAGCCGGCAACACAAGATATTCTTGGAGAATTTGAATTACATAATCGTTCCATGAGTAATAATCGTCCCAATGAGACGATGCATAGATGTGGAAATTGTGATAATTTGACAAAAGGAGTTGATGTAGTTGGCGGACATGACTAATATGGACTTTGCCACTTGCATTGATTATTATTTTGTACCTTTGTTCTTATGAAAGGAAACAGATTATTTCATATATAATTATTATGGAAAGAATAGAACTAAATGAGTTTGAAATTGAGCTGGATGGACAGGTTGAGGTGTTCTTTTTGAATTCGGAGAAATACAATGGCTTGATTTATGAATTATTTAACGGGAGTGTAGTTTCCGAATTTGAAGTAGTCGATGGCTTCAAAAATGGATATGAAAAGATTTTTTCTGAAAATGGTATAATTGAAAGTGAGGCAATGTATAAAAACGGCTTGCTTGACGGTTTAACAAAAAATTACTATGCAACCGGAAAATTGCATGAAGAAGCATTTTTTGAATTTGGAATATGTTTATGGCATAAATTATATGATGAAAATGGATATATGAAGGAGAAATTTAATATTGACAAAAAATCTTCTGATTATAAATTACTTGAAATATTTCGAAAAAATGAAACTGGCCGTTGATGTATATTATCACAATGATAGAGCTAAGGTTGTTGGGGGATTATTTAATGAATGGACAGACTCCTCTCCATCTGAAATAATTTCAACATATTTCTATGGCTTTTCTGAATACGAAACTGGATGTTTTTATAAGAGAGAGTTACCCTGTCTTTGTGAATTGTTCCGACAAATAGATAAATCAAAATTTGAAACAATTATTATTGATGGATATGTATATTTAAATAATCAAGGGAAAGCAGGTTTGGGATATTATTTATACGAACAATTAGGTATGCAGATACCAATAATTGGTGTTGCCAAAAGGCCATTCTATAACAATGATAAATTTGTAGCCGAAATATATCGAGGAAAGAGTTTGGCTCCATTATACATAACATCAATAGGAATAAATTTACAGGAGGCTTCTTCCTATATTAGAAATATGGCGGGCAAATATAGGATACCTAATATTCTTAAAGTTATTGATCAACAAACGAGGATAATAAGATAGTAACACTATAAAATGGGTAATGCTCCAGATTAGGAGTTCTGATTGTAGCAATTAGATAACTATTTGAAAATCTTTAGACAAAAGCGTAAAAGCAGGGGTGTTTTCCCTTAAACTTAATAATTATGGGCACAAAATTTTTTGAGAAGTATCCGGAATATAAAATAGTCGAAAAACCATCAGTAGAAGTAATAAATAAATATAAAAATATGCTTCCTGACAGTTTTATCGATTTCTGGAAAGAGTATGGATTTGGTATATTTATGGATGGATATTTGAAGATTGTCAATCCAGAAGTTTATCAAGAGATTTTTGATTATGGGTATAACAATGTCAATAATGGAGTAGTTTTTGCTGTAACAGGGCTAGGCGATTTTATCATATGGGATAAAGATTGTATTCGATTTGTTAATTTTAGGTATGGTGAAGATGAAATTATTCAAGCTGATGGTGACATTGATTGGTTCTTAAATGATGTAGCAGATGAGTATTTTATTAATGAAGAAGCTAAATGCACCAACTATTTTCTTGCACGCGAGCAATATGGGGAGCCTTCATTTGATGAGTGTTTCGGTTATGTTCCTCTCTTGGGGATGGGAGGACCTGAAAAAGTCGAAAATATGGAAAAGGTAAAAATTATAGAGCATATATACCTTATTGCAGAAATGATGGGAAAAATAGAAGGTTGAGAAATTTTTTTGTTATGAAAGACAGGTAATGCTCTAGATTGGGAGTTCTGACTGTAACAATCAGATAACCAATTATAAATTTTGAGATAAAAGTGTAAAGGCAGGGATATATTCCTTGCCTTTTGCTGTTTTTGCATCTAAAACCAATGAAAAAATGAGCCAACAAGAAGATTTCGGGACTTTATGTTTCGGAATGAGAATTAGTTTTTTTTAAAATCATGCAAAAAAAACGATTATATCATTATCTTATTCCGTTCTCCATTCAAATTTTACCCAATGACAAAATCTGAGAAATAAATCCGTTTGAGTAAAAGGGCTGTTACCATCAAACGTTTCTTGCATAAAAAAGGATTTCAAACGAGGACTAAACTCTGGGCTAAAGGAGCAGCGAAGCGGTAACGTTCAACGCGATCAAGTTGGATAACATCCGCAATTCGATCTCTCAGATGGAGCAGTTTATCGCTTCGGTAAATGTCCGATTAGAGGGCAACAATTCAAAAATAAAGGAGATGCCGGCAT
>JBHAEC010000020.1:0-24369 GCA_041855385.1 Veillonellaceae bacterium | reverse complement strand
CTTTCTATGAGACACCACAATAAACTGTGTTCCGTCAGTCAGCTCTTTCATATAGTGGCTAAAGCGCTCCAAGTTCGCCTCATCTAACGCCGCATCCACTTCATCAAGAACGCAAAACGGTGCCGGCCGATAAGCCAAAAAAGCAAACAACAGTGCTATAACTGTAAGAGCCCTTTCTCCGCCTGACAAAAGCGGAAGCGGTTGCCTCTTTTTCCCCGGTGGCTGAATAAAAAGTTCGACACCGCCAGAAAGAACATGTTTCTCATCTGTTAATACTACTTGTGCCGTTCCTCCCCCAAAAAGTTTGGAAAAAATCTGTTGAAAAGCAGTGCTGACAGAGGAGAGCATTTCTTCAAAGCGAACAGCCATCGCCTTATTAAGCTCCTGAATGACTTCTTCCAATCGCTTTTTAGCTAAAAGCAAATCCTCTTCTTGCATGCGAAGAAAAGCATGTCGCTCCAAAGCCGTCTCGTATTCGCTGACGGCCTGCGGATTAATCGGTCCTAAGGCTTCCATTTCTGCCGTGAGCATCTGCTGGCGTTCTTGCCACTCCCGTACGGTTCCGTCAAGATTTAGCCTATTCGCCTCTTCTTTTGTATAGCCTAAAGAATCCAATTCATTATCTGCCAACTCCAGGTCCATACGATTCTTGGTAAGCTTTCCTTCTAATTCTATGCGCTTTTTCTGCGCCCTTTGCATACGCTGTTGCACTTGTTGTTGCAGTAAAGAGATCTGTTCAATCTCCTCCTGTTGCTGTTTATCCAGCTTATATAAACTCTCACGCTGTCGCTTCAGGTCAGACTCCTCACCTGTTAATTCATCGATCTTGAGCAAAATCTCTTGTTTCTCACCGGGCAGTATATCTTTTCTCCTGCTTTCGGCATTTAAAATAGCCGTTTCAAAGGACATAAGCTGATCGGCCAGAGATCTGATTTGTTTCTCCTTTTCAAGAAGGAGCGATTTTTTTTCTTCTACTTCACGCAACCCTTGTTCATAGTGCAAACATAGGCGAGTGAGGTTTTCGTATTTACTCTGCTTCTCCTCCTGCTTTTTAGAGATGGTAAGAGCAAGTTGCTCCGGTATTTCCTCATTTTCTTTTACTTTTGTATCAAACGCTTCTTCCTTCTGTAACAACTCTAGCGAATAGGTACTTTCTTTAATCTGTTTCTCTAAATTTTCTATTTCTTTTTCTATCTCTTCATGTCTTTTTTCTACAACAGTCAATTGTTCTTTGCGAATTTCCCTGTCTGCCTCCATGAGGACGACTTGTTTCTCTTTTTCTATAAGCGATTGGCGCATCGCCTCTGCTTCCTCTGTCGCCTCTAAATAGCGCTTTTCTAAATTCTCCATTTCCCCCTTCTTAAGAGGCAGCTCCTGCGCTAGCCGGTTACATTCCCTTTTTAGATGCATCTCCTCTTTTTTTCGCATAATCAGAGAAGATTGTTTTTTCCTAGTTCTGCCACCAACAATAGTCCCGCCTGGTTGAAGTTGCTCACCGTCTAGCGTTACGATACGCAGTTGCTGTTTATATTTTTGCTGTAAATTTAGGCCGCGTTCCAAGGTATCAACCACTATAGTACGCCCTAAGAGGTATGCAAAGATTTCCTTATAGAGGGCACCATACTTTAAACAGGATGAAGCTATCCCTATAACACCTTTTTCATCCAGCACCGGACCGGTATAAACTTGTCCTTGCACTGTTTCCAAGGGTAAAAAAGTGGCTCTCCCCAACTGGTGCTCTTTCAGATATGACACCGCCTCAGCCGCTGCTGCCTTTGTCTCCGTCACCACGTGATTTACCGCATTTCCCAACGCTACCTCAATAGCTGTAGCATATATATCTTCAGCGGTAAATAAATCCCCTACGGCTCCTATAATTTGCGGTTTCCAAGGCGTTTTTGCCGTTAAGACGGCCTTAGTGGCCATAGCAAATCCTTCAAAATCAGATTTCCAAGCTAGTAATAGCTCTAATCGTTCCTTATATCTTCTATAAAGAGATTCTGATTCAAAAAGTTGTGCTTCCTGTTCATCTCTTTTTGCTTTTTCTGTCTCTAGAGTAGCTATTACCCTTTTCTCTCTGCCCTTTAATTCAGCAAAACTTTCAACCTCCTTACTAAGTTCTTGTACCACTTGATCAACCATGTCTTTCGCCACAGCTACCTCTTTAAAGGATTCCCTAAAAGCTGTCTCAAGCTCGACCTTTCGATTTCTCCATATTTCTATTTCTGTTTTCACACGCTCCATCGCACTTGTCCGAGCCGTTTGTTCCTCCACCTTCTCCTGTTGTGTATGTTGCCATGAAAGCCACCGTTCTTGCAAAGATTTTACATCTTCTGTTATGTTCGCAAAAGCTTCTTTCAAAGGCTGTATTAAATCCTTTTCAGCCTCTAGCTCTTTGCTTTTTTCACTGATCCACTCTTCCAAAAGATGCTGTGCAGTCTTTTCTTCGTCTCTTCTCTTTTTAACATCCTCTACGCGTTGCACCAGCTCTTTCTCACTCTGCTCCGCCACCTTTATCTTCTCTTCCAGCATCAAAAGCTGTCCCTGTGCTCGCTCTACCTGCCTCTGGTTATCGGCAAACTTAATTTCTGCCTCCTGCACCTTTTCTCTATTTTCTTTAAATTGAATCCGTAAAGCTCCCAAGTGCGCTTCCAAATTCGTGAGCTCAGTCTCTCCCTCAAAACACTCATCCTCAAGGGCAATATTCTCATTCTCCAGACGCGTGAGCAGCCGCTCTGCCGTCTTATACTTATGAAGAGCCAATGCTCCGTCATATTTTCTCTTTTCCCATTGCAACGCCTCGAAAGCTTTCGTACATTCCGCCTTTTCCGATAAGGGAGCAAGTTGTTCTTCCAACGTAATAATTACATCCTTCAACCGTTCCATATTTTGCTCCGTTGCCGCCATTCGTCGCAATGCTTCTTCTTTATTGAGTTTAAACCCGGAAATCCCTGCTACATCCTCAAAAATCAGCCTTCGCTCTTCCGGTTTACTATTCAAAATGGCATCCACCCTGTTTTGCCCGATAATAGCCATTGAATCCTTGCCCAAGCCCGTATCGGCAAATAGTTTATGAATGTCCTTCAGTCGACAGCTTCTTTTATTAATAAAAAATTCGCTGTCTCCGTTTCTATATAATCTTCGCCCTACCGCTACCTCGGCCAATTCATTAGGAAGAAATCCATCCTGATTATCAAAAACCAAAATAACTTCCGCCGCCCCGTGAGCACGTCTTTTTTCTGTTCCGGAAAAAATAATATCTTCTGCCTTTTGCCCACGTAAATGGCGGATATTAGATTCTCCTAATACCCATCTAATTGCATCGGTTATATTACTTTTTCCGCTACCGTTAGGGCCGATAATAGCCGTCATTCCGGGAGAAAAATGTATTGTTGTTCTGTCTGCAAAGGACTTAAATCCTTTCATCTCCAGTCGAAGTAATTGCACCGTTTACACCTTCTAATTAATAAATACATGTATCTTTTATTATATCATACTATCCCTTTTCGACAGGTAATATAAACCGACTTCTTCCCCACAATAAATGAACTTGACCAATGGGAATTTCATTACATTCCTTCCAAAAGATCGTCTTCCCCCAGAAAGACTCCACTAGCTTTTTATTTCTGTTTCCTACCCCTCTAACCTTTGAAGTATCGGATCTTGAATAAAGAATATGAATACATTTTTTCTCTTTACAATGTTTAAGTGCTTTCAAAACGGAATACAATCGATTTAATACCTGATAATTAACAACCATTTCACCCATAGAAGGAGCATAAGGGCCTGCCAGTATAGAAGTACCTGTATCAAGCTCTTCTGTGGCCTGAAGTCCCGTCCGAATAACTGTAATTCCCTTTCTTTCCCAATAAGTCTTTAAAAAAGTCGCTACCGTAACTGCCTCTTCTTCTGTTTGCGGTGTATATAGCCCTCTCTCATACCACTTTGCCAGTTCCGTTTCTTCAATGACAATAACCGGATAAATCCTAACAAAGTCAGGATGGAGGTTTCCGACTTCAACAGCAGTTTCCACCAGCTCTTTGATGTTCTCTCCCGGCAATCCGGGCATGAGTTGAAGTCCGATTTTCATATGTAAATTCCGAAGGGTCGCTACTGCTTCATATACATCTTTTTTTGTGTGCCCCCTCTTAGCCTTTTCAAGTACTCTGTTATTCATGGACTGGACTCCCAGTTCTATACAGTCCAGTCCTCGTGCTTTTAACTCTTCTATCCACGTTTTTTCTATTGCATCAGGCCGTGTGGAGCAACGAATATGGGAAATACGCCCCTCTTGCTTTGCCATGCGAGCAGGCTCCAATAATTCCAGCTGATGCTCCTTAGGAATAGCCGTAAAACTCCCTCCATAAAAGGCAACCTCCCACTGACGCGACAGGTCTGTTTCCGTAAATTCTCTGATCATCTCATCTATTTTTGTTGCTGTCGGAACTGTATCTACGCCTCCGATACGACGTTGATTGCAAAATACACAAATGTGAGGGCATCCGTAGTGAGGAATAAAAATAGGGATGAGCCCCCTTTTTTTCTTATCCTTATTTATCTTCATAAGACATCTCCCGATCCATAACAATTCTCCCTTTATCCGCAACCGTTTTCAATAAAAATGAAGTGAAACCTGAATGCACTTCAAGCCTCACTTCATTTTTATGTAGTCCTGTTTCTTATCTTATCCAAGGTCAGCTTTGCGGCCTGTTGCTCGGCTTCTTTTTTGCTCTTACCTACGCCCGACTCATAATACACGCCGTTAATGCATGCCACCATAGTAAATATTTTATTATGATCGGGACCCATAGAAGCAAGAAGTTCATACCTAATATCTTGTTCACCCTTGCGCTGCACAAATTCCTGCAATAAGGTTTTATAATCCTGCTCAAACGTTCCTTCATCCACCGCTATTAGTGCCCCCTGTAATTGAGATAGCACAAATGACTCTACCACTTCATAAGAACAATCTATATATATAGCCCCTAGAAGTGCCTCAAAGGCATCCGCTAAAATAGAGGCCCTCTCAGCTCCGCCCGAAGCTTTTTCACCTTTCCCCAAAAGAAGGTATTTTCCCAATCCAATAGCTTTACTGCATGCTGACAAAGTTTCTTCGCAAACAATGCTCGCCCTGGCCTTTGTTAATTCTCCTTCCGGCATATGGGGATAGGTTTTAAACAGGTACTCCCCGACAACCAGGTCCAAGATGGCATCGCCCAAAAATTCCAATCTCTCGTTGTGAACAACCTTTGCCTGCCTATGCTCATTTGCATAGGATGTATGCGTTAATGCCTGATCCAATAACTGTATATTTTTAATAGGCAAAGATAAAAGACGAGCAAGCCCACATAAAGAATCTATGCGGACTTGCGCAGGTTGGCTAGTATATTTTCTTCTCACTAGTCTTCATAACGACGGAACAGCAAGGTTGCATTATGTCCGCCAAAGCCGAAAGAGTTGGATAATGCATATTTCACAGGCAATTCTCTGGCTCCCTCAGCTACATAATCCAAGTCCAACTCAGGATCAGGATGAGTTAAGTTAATCGTTGGATGTACTTTACCATTTTCAATAGACAAGGCTAAAACAATGGCTTCAATAGCTCCAGCCGCACCAAGCAGATGCCCTGTCATGGACTTTGTAGAATTAACGGCAATCTTCTTTGCATGATCGCCAAACAAAGCTTTTATAGCCATAGTTTCATTTTTATCATTCAGTCCGGTAGATGTCCCATGTGCATTGATATAATCAACTTCCTCAGGTTTAACTCCCGCATCTGCCAAAGCCAAGGCCATACAAACCTGTGCTTTTTCGCCTTCCGGAGCCGGTGCCGTGATATGATACGCATCCGCATTGCTACCATAGCCGACAATTTCAGCATAAATATGAGCTCCGCGTTTTTTCGCATGCTCCAATTCTTCAAGAATAAGAATGCCGGCACCTTCACCCATAACAAATCCATCCCGCTCCGCATCAAAAGGACGAGAAGCGTGTTCAGGGTCATCATTACGTGTAGACATGGCTTTCATTGCTGCAAATCCTGCCACCGCACCCGGGGATACAGCGGCTTCACAGCCTCCGGCTACCATAACGTCCGCATCTCCGCGCTGAATTACTCTAAACGCATCTCCTACGGCATTGGTTCCGCTGGCACAAGCTGTAACTACACAGGAGCAGGGGCCATACAAGCCAAACTGAATGGATACTCTACCTGCCGCCATATTACCAATCATCATAGGCACCACAAAGGGACTAACGCGATTCGGACCCTTATCAAACAATCCCTCATAGAGATCATGCAAGGTTTCCATACCGCCAATGCCGCTTCCAACGATAGTCCCAATACGGTCACGGTTTTCTTCTTCCAAATTCAAGCCGGAATCATCAACAGCCAACTTTGCTGCAGCCAGTGCAAATTGACTGGAACGATCCATACGGCGAGCTTCTTTTTTGTCTACGCCGTATTGCGCTACATCAAAATCTTTAATTTCTCCCGCAATTTGCGTTGCATACTCACTTGCATCAAAACGGCTGATACGACTTATGCCAGACTTTCCAGCCAACAAGGCTTCCCAAAATGCTTCTTTTCCGCAGCCAACTGGCGTTACTGCTCCTATACCGGTAACTACAACTCGCTTTTCCAACTGTTTCACCTCTTGTACATGAACTAGTTAATCTCTTCTACCTGCTTCTTTAAACGAGCAAAAATTTCCTTAACCGGTAAAATTTCATCTACACGGCGGATATTATTCCCTGAGAAAAGAAGTCCTGTTTCTACATCTCCCTGTTGTGCTCTCGAAAGAGAACGAATCAAACAGAATCTGCGAGAACAGTGTTTTAGACAGTTATCACACTTCGTAGGTCGTGGTACCGTATCATTAAGAATCGACTCAGCAAAACGATTGCGCAATGCCTGTCCCGGTAGTCCCACCGGACTATCGATCAATACCACATCTTCTGGATTATGTGCTCGCAAGTACATTTTCTTTAATTCATCAGACGCATTACATTCCACACTGGCTGCAAATCTCGTCCCCATTTGCACGCCGTTTGCGCCCAGCTTAAACATCTCTACAATGTCCTTGCCCTCCAGTACACCACCTGCTCCGATAACAGGAATTTTTACCGCTGCTCGCACCTCCGGAACAATTTCTCTGGACGATCGATTTGTTCCTAAGTGTCCACCCGCTTCCATTCCTTCAACCACAACAGCTGCCGCACCTAGGCCTTCTGATATTTTTGCCAATTTTGCAGACGATACAATCGGTACAATAGGCGTTCCCGATTCACGGCCCATAGCAAACATATCTCGTGAAAATCCTGCACCTGCAACTACTAAATCAATACCTTCTTCAATGGCCGTCCGTACCAACCCCGCAAATTGCGTAGCCGCTACCATGGCATTTATACCAATAATCCCCGTAGGTGATAATTTCCTCGCTAAACGGATTTCCTGTCTTAATTCCTCAAAGGGCATGCCGGAAGCGGCAATTAATCCGATTCCGCCTTCATTAGCTACAGCTGACGCTAAGCGAGCCGTCGACAAGCGAATTGCCATACCACCTTGAATAATCGGCACTTTGGCCACTAAATTACCAATCCGTAATTCCGGAAGCTTCACTATAGTTTCCTCCAATCAAAGAGATTCAGCCAGAGAGCGGAAAGCCCGCTCTCTGCCGATATCATCTTACGCTTCTTTCGCAGCATCAATGTACTCTACTGTATCTTTTACTGTCTTAATTTTTTCAGCAACATCATCCGGAATTTCAACGTTGAACTCTTCTTCAAAAGCCATGATCAATTCAACGATATCCAAGGAGTCTGCGCCTAAGTCGTCAATAAAAGTAGAGTCAATAGTAACTTCTGCTTCGTCAACGCTTAATTGTTCTACAACAATAGCCTTTACTTTGTCAAATGTGGTCATTGGGGGTCACCTCCTTTCATTGGAGTTCAATATATTTTACATTACCAAACCGCCATCAACATTGATGATTTGTCCGGTAATATAGCTCGCTGCATCAGATGCAAGGAATACAACAGCATGAGCAATTTCCTCCGCTTCGCCCATACGGCCGAGAGGAATTTGCGTCTTCATTCCTTCCTTAATCGCTGCCGGCAACTCTTCGGTCATCGCTGTATTTACAAATCCCGGCGCAATTGCATTAACCGCAATACCGCGGGATGCAAATTCTTTTGCACATGTTTTGGTGAAGCCTATAACACCTGCCTTAGAGGCACTGTAATTGGCCTGTCCAACATTTCCCATTACCCCGGAAACGGAAGCGATGTTAATAATGCGACCTGTCCGTTGTTTCATCATAATTCGAGATACTTCTTTTGTCACCAAGAAGGTCCCTTTCAGATTAACATCCAGTACAAAATCCCAATCCTCTTCTTTCATGCGCATAAGTAGGCCATCACGAGTGACGCCTGCGTTATTCACCAAAATATCTATACGGCCGAATGTGTTATGGCCTTCTTTAACCATTGCTTCTACATCTTCTGCACTGGACACGTCTCCACGAACCAAAATCGCTTCTCCGCCTACCGCTTTTACGAGATCTAATGTCTCATTTGCCGGTTCTTCGCTTCCAATATAGTTCAATACCAATTTTGCGCCCTCTTTAGCCATTTCTACAGCAATAGCACGGCCTATTCCGCGAGAAGCACCTGTGATTAATGCTACTTTATCTTTCAATTGCATATTATTTAGCCCCCTTAAAAAAGTCAAGCGTTTTTTCCAAAGACGCCAAATCTTCTACATTCTCCAAAAGCATGTCCTTGTTAATTTTCTTAGTAAATCCGGTCAACACTTTTCCCGGACCTACTTCTACAAAAACAGTGGCGCCAAAATCAACCATGGTAGCAACACAGTCTTCCCATAATACCGGATTAGCCGCTTGACGAACCAATGATTCCTTAATTTCCCCTGCCTCTGTCAAAATTTTTCCGTGAATATTCGCTACTACAGGGATGTTTGCATCATTTACGGTAACCCCATCCAGTTCCTCTTTTAGCTTCACTGCCGCAGGTTCCATCAAAGTACTGTGGAAAGGTGCGCTCACAGGTAACATTACAGCTCTCTTTGCACCTGCTTCTTTCATTCGATCCGCTGCCACCTCTACGGCTTTTTGTGCTCCTGCGATTACAATTTGTCCCGGACAATTGAAGTTTACCGCTTGTACAGGACCCACTTCAGCACTGACAGCATCACAAATTTCCACTACCTTATCACGAGCTAAAGACAATATCGCCGCCATTCCACCTTCTCCCAGGGGGACTGCTTCTTGCATATACTGTCCTCGCTTATGTACCAGGCGTACCGCATCAATAAAGCGAAGAGAGCCGGCTGCTACAAGCGCACTGTACTCACCTAAGCTATGACCGCCCACAATTTGAGGCGTATATCCCTGTTGCTTTAGCACTTCATAACAGGCCACGCTGGCTGTCAAAATGGCAGGCTGTGTATTAGCCGTCTTCACCAACTCGGTATCAGGGCCTTCAAAACACAATTTGGAAATAGAATACCCCAATGCTTCATCAGCTTCTTCGAACACTTGCTTGACAATAGGATACATATTGTACAGATCTTGCATCATTCCTACTTTTTGTGATCCTTGTCCGGGAAAGACAAACGCAGTTTTCATTATCTCACCTCTGTTTACGAATTCTATGATAAAAGAAAAACTTTCTCACCTGATACATTACATTATTTATAGGTATCAAGGCATTTCAACACGCGCTGTGCATCTTCCATAATATCTCGAAGTATGGCCGCACAGGGCTTGATATCCTGCATCATGCCGGCAATTTGCCCAATCATAACCGATCCGTATTTCACATCTCCCTCAATCGCCGCCTTGCGCAACGCTCCTGCACCTAATTTATCCAGCGTTTCCGCATCGGCACCGCCATATTCCAGAGTGAGGAATTCACGAGTCAGGTTATTCGTCAAGCTACGCACCGGATGACCGGTAGAAATACCCGTTACCACTGTACTTCTGTCTTTAGCTTTCAAAACTGCTTCTTTATAATTCACATGAGCGATACATTCTTCCGAAAGAACAAATCGCGTCCCCATTTGGATGCCCTTTGCACCCAGGGCCAACGCCGCTACTATGCCACGACCATCACCGATACCTCCCG
The DNA here is from genome assembly GCA_041855385.1 of Veillonellaceae bacterium. Taxonomy (GTDB): domain Bacteria; phylum Bacillota; class Negativicutes; order Veillonellales; family Veillonellaceae; genus JBHAEC01. Next base: position 14,223 of record JBHAEC010000020.1, on the reverse strand, counting down.
CCGCAATAACAGGAACCTCTACGGCATCAACCACTTGCGGAACCAATGCCATAGTAGAAATCTCTCCCACATGTCCACCGGACTCCGTTCCCTCTGCGATAATAGCATCAATACCACTTCGTTCCAATCGCTTCGCCAAAAGAACGGAAGCTACAACCGGGATTACCTTCGTCCCGATTTCCTTCAAACGCGGAACATATTCCCCCGGGTTGCCCGCACCGGTAGTAACCACAGGTACGCGTTCTTCTACCACTACCTCCATGACTTCTTTAACATAGGGAGACATGAGCATGATATTACAGCCGAAGGGTTTGTTTGTTCTCTCTTTAACTTTTAAAATTTCCTTACGAAATATATCGGGTGGCATATGTCCTGCCCCGATAATGCCTAAGCCGCCTCCCTCAGAGACTGCCGCCGCAAGTTCTGAAGTGCCGAGCCAAGCCATCCCACCTTGTAAGATAGGATATTCAATTCCCAATAAGTCGCAGATATCTGTTTTAAACAATAGTTTCTCCTCCTTAGCACCACTTCATAACTAAGCCCGCCCAAGTAAGACCGGCGCCGAATCCAGAAAGGACCACATTATCTCCTCTTTTAATATAATTTTGTCGCACCGCTTCATCCAGTGCCAATGGAATTGATGCAGCAGACGTATTACCGTATTTATGCAAATTCACAAAAACTTTTTCCTTCTCCAATCCTAAACGCTTTGCAGAAGAATCAATAATTCGGGTATTGGCCTGATGAGGAATAAAAAAGTCGATATCCCCCAATTCAAGTCCGGCCCGTTCAATAGCATTAATAGCCGTATTTCCCATAGCTTTAACGGCAAATTTATAAACTTCTTTGCCATCCATATGAACAAAAGGCAATCCTTGCTCTATGGTTTTATCGTTTACGGGAATCGCACATCCGCTGGCAGGAATATTTAAATATATGCCGCCATTTCCGTCGGCGCCCATATCCGCCCCCAATATGCCATATCCGTCTTCACAGGCGGAGAGAACGGCAGCTCCTGCAGCATCACCGAACAGAATGCATGTATTTCGATCTTTCCAGTTTATTACGCGTGAAAGAACTTCTGCCCCTATGACAAGTACCTTGTTGTACATCCCCGTAGAAATAAAATTGCTTGCCGTAATGAGTCCGTAAACGAACCCGGAGCACCCCGCATATAAGTCAAATGCAGCTGCACGAGTCGCTCCCAAATTCGCTTGTACCATACAAGCAGCAGAGGGAATAACCATGTCAGGAGTCAGTGTTGCCAGTATTATCAAGTCAATTTCTTCTACGCTCACCCCCGCTGCTTTTAGTGCCCGCTCCGCAGCAGTAGTCGCCATATGCGATGTATTAAGCCCTTCTTCGGCAATGCGCCTTTCCTTTATTCCCGTGCGCTCCGTAATCCATTCGTCACTTGTATCAACAATCTTTTCTAAGTCTTTATTGGTCAGTACTTTTTCTGGTACACAACTACCTGTTCCGATAATTCCGACAGGTCTATTTGTCATAGCCATGCTTATCAGCACCCTCTTCCTCAATACTCTTATAAATATGTTCCATTACATTTTTTTCCACAATTTCCGCCGCCACACGGATAGCACTCTTGATTTCTTTTGCCTTAGAGCTACCGTGGCAGATAATAAAGCTTCCGTTTACTCCTAGCAAAGGCGCCCCACCGTATTCGGTATGATCTAGGCGTCGCTTTATTTTCATCAATGCAGGCTTGATGGCCAATGCGCCTAGTTTAGCCAGCCATCCTCCCTGCATAATGCCTTCCTTCAAAAGTTGCATGATTGCCGTTGCCAGCCCTTCTGCAAATTTCAATACCACATTTCCCACAAAGCCATCACACACCACAACATCAACGGTCCCTTTAGGAATATCTCGCCCCTCTACATTTCCCATAAAAGGGATCGTTTTCAGCTGCTCCAAAAGAGGAAATGTTTCCAGTACGATTTCATTTCCCTTTGAGGCCTCTTCCCCTATACTCAGCAAGCCAACCGTCGGATTCTTAATCCCCAAAATAAGCTTTGCATAGTGGTATCCCATAATAGCACCCTGCACTAAATGCTTCGGTTTGCTATTAGCATTAGCCCCGGAATCCAACATTACGGTAGTACCACGAAGGGTAGGGATAGCCGTTACAATAGTAGGACGATCAATCCCTTTTATCCGGCCTAAGCCGAATAAAGCGGCAGCTACGGCGGCTCCGGTACTTCCCGGCGCTACAACGGCATCACATTTCTTTTCATGCACTAAACGTGTAGCCACTACTACAGATGCATCCTTTTTTTTACGTATTGCAATACCGGGATGCTCATTCATCTCGATAACTTCACTGGCATGATGTACCGTCAGTCGCGTATTCGTCTCTTCTTTTTCTCGCTTTAATATTTCCTTAATTTGTACTTCATCGCCTACCAAGACAATGTCTATATTAGGGTATGCACGAACGGCTTCAATGGCTCCCAGCACTATCTCCAAAGGAGCAAAGTCTCCACCCATCGCATCAACAGCTATTTTCATATATTATATTCACACCTTATTTTCTACCGATTCCATGATAAACTTTGCCCGGAATACCTCTCTATCTTTATCTTTGGTGAATACCCAAACAAAATATTTATTCCCTCTCTTTCGAATAACTTCCGCCTTCGCAATCAAGGTTCGTTTAGCCTTCACCAAATTTTTATGCTTTATATTACCCAGACCCGTAAGAGCAACAGGAACATCAATAACAGCCTTCGCCAATGCATTGGCCTGTGCGTACAGGTACTCCGGCTGTACATAACCGGTATAATCCGTCATCTCTTCTGTCGTATCCAGCATAGATATTCCGTATTTTCCAACTGTCAGATCTATAAGATTTCCCACGTGTTCCGCCCGATATGCCTCTAACCCTTCATTGGCATGTTCCGTGGCCATATTTTTTATGCGAGCACGCAATTCAGGGATGCCAAGCTCCAGTCGATCAAGCCTAATTGTCGGCACACTGGCACCCAAGCAAGAAGCCAACTCTTCATCTGTCAAGAAGGGCTTTTTATTAAGTTCTTCCTGCAATTGCAGCTGTCGTTCTTTCTTCTGTAGCCGACTCATAGTACCACCTTTTATGACCTAGTAATAACACTTAAGTTTTATTATAGTCAAAAAATCAATATAATGCAAGTTTTTTATCTTAGTTTAATTATTAAGCACAATATTTTGTATGGTACTAGGTCCTAAATCACTACAGAATCCTTCGGGTAAATCAATAGCTTAAAATAAATGGAGCTCTTCAAGCAACATAAAGAAGTGCCCGCCATGGTTTCCCCAAAGCAATCCACGGCCCATTTAATAGTATTGTACCTTATTATATTCATTTTGTCTTATGCATATTTTGCCATGAAGGGATCAGATAGTATATGCCATAAAAAATCGGGGCTATCACCTTTTCTCATTCATCCCATAAGCATGATAGTTCCCCCGATTATATTAAAAATTTCCTAAAAGATATTTTTTTAACACGCTGTTTTTCAACAACATTTTCATAACTATACCACCAAGCACGGTAACGGCAATCAGTTCACCCAATCCGATGTATGCCATAACTCCCAAAATGGAAATATCCAGCGGAATCTCTCCCAAATAAGCTAACTCAAGGCCGATGATGACCCCATTGGATAATACCGGCATGAGTGATGCCGTCCACACACTACTACAAAATCGCATCAGATATAAGGCGACAAAAGTTGCAAACGTGCCTACGATCATATCGACTACCCCAAAAGGGCTTCCCATATTAGCAAGAAAACATCCCAACACCAATCCGGAAATATAATTCCTATTATAGAAGGCCAACAAGGTCATACATTCCGAAAGCCGCACCTGTACCGCTCCATAGCTTATAGGCGCCATGCCAATGGTAAGGCTTGCGTACAGAGCTGCCACCACAGCATTAATCATTATCCATTTTGTTTTAGACATACGTCTTCCTCCTCTTGATTTTATTTTAAAAGTGGGTGCCAAGAAAACACTTCTTTGAAACATTGCAAGTATACCACAAATCTTTTTGTCGCACAAAAACTCTTTTCGGTTCTTCTTTTATAAATATGATATAATTGAGTGGGTATTTATAAACGTGTGCGAAATTTACCTTCGCCACACAGAACAGAAGGAGGTTTTCCATGAAAAAATTTATTTGCCTTTTAGCCGTAAGCACAGCCTTCTCCATGGTTACTTACGGATCTTCAGAAGAAGGGCTTCTCACCGATGGTCACAACCAGGTTTCCGTAGTTTCCACGCAAAAATCAAATGACACATATTCACCCGGTCAATACAAATTCGCACGTCATCTTTATCCGGACACGGCGCCTAACACCGGTGTCGCTTCTGAAGAATACGGTCAACCTATTTATCCGGCTGAAAAAACCGCTATTTCACTGAGTCTGATTCAGCGTTTATCCGTTCAATTGGATAAAAGCTACGGAAATGAAGAAAACTTTAGACGCTACGGAATTCTCTTTGAAAAAGGCGGTTTACTTCATGTAGGCATTAAAAGCGAAGAGCAACGAAGAGAAGTCATTATGCACTTGCAGAATGCAGGCGATCCCGACTTGTTACAATATGTGGTAGTAGAACCTGCTAAATACAGCCGTGACGAATACGATGTAATTGCCAACGACGCTATCAATTTCTTCATTGGAATGGAAGGACCCGGAAAAATTATCACCACCATAAACGATCCGATTAACAGCAAGCTTATTTTGGTGGTATATAGCATCAACCCGGAAACAAAACGGGCTTTTTCAGATTATTTTAAAGATGTTGTTTCTATTTCCGTTGCAGAAAGCAGTAGCACGGCTATAGCTACTGTGACTCCGGCTACACCAAATCAAAGTTATATTTACAGCAACGATGGTTCTTTTCCCCAAAAGCCTTCAAGACGCCCCATTTATCAACAAAGAAGGCAATAAAAGCGATAGATAGTCTTATTTTATCTCATAAAATCAAAAAGGTTGTAACGAAATGAGCAAGTTTTCGTTACAACCTTTTTTCTAACAAAAAAGAGCTACACAGTTTAGCGAATCTGCACTAGCTCCTTTGTTCGTCTTATTCAGCTGCTTTAGAAACAACCTCAGCTCCTTTATAATAGCCGCATGTAGGGCAAACCCGATGAGGCAACGTCGGTTCATGACATTGAGAGCATGTCACATAACCGGGAGTGGTTAACTTCCAATTCGCGCGACGACGGTCACGACGACATTTAGATAATCTACGCTTTGGTACTGCCATAGTCTACACCTCCTTAACATAATCACGGGGGATACAAATTAATCATCTTCTGTTTCTGTGAGCAAAGCACGCAACTTCGCCCATCGAGGATCCACCACAAAGGAATCGCACTCACATTGAGAGTGATTTAAATTCACACCGCATCGAACACATAATCCTTTGCAATCTTCCTGACATAACACTTGAAAGGGTTCATTGATGATTAATGTTTCCCGAATGAGTTCCGTTAAATCAATGGTTTCACCTGAAAAGTAACGAACTTCTTCGTCAAGCACTTCCCCTTCTCGACTAAAGGTTTCCTCAAAAGCTACCTCGCCTTGATGTCTCGTGGAAGCGGTACAACGTGTACATTCATATACACCATCCGTTAAAACAATTCCCTTGACTAAGATATTCTGACCATTATGCCAAAACTCACCATTTATAGTTATATCATGACGGCTCCAAGGAAAAGCAGTTACATCACCAAGCAAAGTAGCCGGTACTGTATAGGTAAAGGGAATACTCTTCCCAATATAATCAAATGCTTGTTCTACTTGCAGTTTCATAATTCTACCTCGACTTATTCATTATATCCGTGCAAAATTGCTTTGTCAAATACTAAATGGAAAACAAAAAGCCCCTCTCGCAATTTCGAAAACCGACCGGTTTAGCCGATTCCCATCAAAAAAGCAAGAGAGGCTTGTACTTCATGACTACATTTTTTCAAACTGATCCTTGCCTACACCGCAAATTGGACAGACATAATCAGCCGGAAGATCTTCAAACTTTACACCTTCTTCAGCTTCATCATAAATGTACCCGCATACAACACATACGTATTTATCCATTATAAATTCCTCCTTTCCTACCATCATAAGGACTTTCATGAATCCATCATAACACAGGTATCGATTTTTTTTCAATATCTTATATCTCTAAGATTATCACATGATTTACCGGTGCACAAAAACGGATTCAGTCCTTTACTCTCTTCTTTTTAAGACATAAATTTTTCTTTTGAAACTTCCACAAATCTTTCTAAATAGTTAAAATGAACCGCCAGGTTTTTTTGCAGTTCCGCAATGTGTTTCTTTCCGTCTTTCGTGATTTCATAAATGCGTTTGCTATGGACATCGGGTTGCTCCCATTTGCCAATGACATGTTTCTCTTCCTCCAGCATACGAAGCACCGGATAAAGAGTGTTAGGATTGGGCTTATATAATCCTTCTGTCATCTCCTCAATTCGCTTTGTAAGCTGATTACCATAGGCTTTACCGTCCTTAAGCAAGGTAAGAATTGCTAAAGCAACAAATGCTTTATTCCAGGTCTTACCACCTGTCTTGTCTTTGTCGACTTTTAAAATGGGCATGATTGACTACCTCTCTTTCTCTACTACTTAAGAATAATAGCAGAATTTTGAGAAATTTTCAATCCTTTCTTTTCCCTTTAAGAGCCATTACTTAGCCGTCTACCGGAGTATATATCTCTTCTTTTAATTCTCATTATTACCCTATCTGTACAAAAGAGGCTCCTCTATTTTGTGCCTAAGATTCTTTTTCAGCCTCATCAAATAGGGCTCTTTATTTTTACACCGACTTATAGCTTCACTCTGTTCCGGCTACCAGCCCCGACTGGCTCCGCCCCCACCACCGGAACCGCCACCAAATCCGCCTCCGGATCCACCGCCAAATCCGCCTCGAGAATTATCACCATTTCTCGAAGAACCCCCTCTTGACATTAATCCAAGCAAGAAGAAAGTAATTCGCCCCTTGAAAAACACCATGTCCAAAACAATTAAAATGACGACTCCCACAAACACCGTAAAATCGGTCCAATAATTATCCTCTCCGGAAGTCGAAGTTTCCTTCGGAACAATAGACGGATTTTCTAAAGTAACTTTGTATTCTTCCGCTACTATATCGGCTACAGCACCATATGTATTAAGAATGCCTTCCTCGTATTGCCCTCCCTTAAAATATGAAACAGCATACTTATCCAGTATTTCTCCCGCTTTTGCATCATTGATGGCACCTTCTAGCCCATATCCGACCTCTAATCTTACTTTTCGATCATCTTTTACCATCAATAGCAACACGCCGTTATTTTTCTCTCTATCTCCGATCCCCCATCCCCGCAATACTTCCAAGCCATACTCCTCTATATTGCGGCCTTCTATGCTCGGAATCAGTAAAACGGCAATTTCAGCCCCTGACTTACGTTCCAGCTCGGCACCTAAACTGTTTATTTTTTCTATTGCCAGCGGGGAAAGAGTATTTGTCATGTCTACTACGTACCCCCGCGTTGGTGCAGAGGGATACGCAAAAATACCAACCGTAGAAAAAAGGGCAAAAAGAATTACCACCATGAAAGTTGCCCTTATCCACATTTTTTTATTATTTATCTGCATATACCTACTCCTCATATAGCAACAGGTAACCACTCATTTTACCGGATAAATAGGAGTGATCCCCCTTCTTGCCAAAGTAGCCGAGTTCCGGTTCAGGAAAAAGAAATCGCTAAAAAGCAACTTTAGGAGCTGTTTTGGCACTTTCTTCCGATTTGAAGTAATCTCTCTTATCAAACCCAAACAAACTTGCATATATACTAGTTGGAAAACTTCTGATTTTTGCATTGAATACTTGCACATTATCATTGTAATCTTTACGCGCTACAGCAATTCGATTTTCCGTTCCTGCCAGCTCATCCTGTAAAGCCCTAAAATTTGCGTCCGCTTTAAGGGCCGGATAATTTTCTACTACAACAAGTAGCCGGCTCAATGCGTCACTTAGTTCGGCATCTGCTTGAGAAACATCCTGCATACTCTTTGCTCCGCCCAACTTAGCCCGTGCATCGGAAACATCTTTGAACACTTTTTCTTCATGTCCCGCGTATCCTTTTACGGTATTTACCAGATTAGGGATCAAATCGTTTCTTCTCTGCAGCTGCGTTTCTACCTGTGCCCACTTCCCTGTAACTCCTTCATCTAATCCCACCAGTGAATTATACCCGGATATTAAAGCCACCCCAATAAGAGCTATGACACCAATAACAGCAATCCAAATTTTGTTCATTATGTTCTTCCTTTCTCTACCATCCAAAACATTTTGTCCACAAGAATCAATTCTTTACTTTGATTCCTCGGAAACTATTTCTATACCCATATCCCCTTTTCCTCTTTCCCTAACGGATTCTCCCTTCCTATAAAAAAATACCTCTTTTACATACCATTTATCCTGAAAAACCATATCGAATTTCTTTATTTTTTTATTCGCATAATGCTATAATAAGGATGTAAAGAAATATTCTCATTTTTGTGTAGAAATAAGAGGTGGAATGTGTATATGAGAACCAGATTTACCGAGTTATTAGGCATCCAGTATCCCATTATGCAGGGCGCTATGGCCTGGGTTTCCGAGCACAAGTTGGTGGCAGCCGTTGCCAATGCGGGCGGAACCGGAGTTATTGCCTGCGGTGGCCGTACATCCGAATGGGTACGGGAAGAAATAAAGAAAGCCCGGGAATTAACCAATAAACCTTTTGGAATTAATATTATGCTCATGGCAGACAATAAAGAAGAGGTCGTACAAATCGCCTGCGAGGAAAAAGTGGATTTCGTAACTTTGGGTGCCGGGAATCCTGTCCCATACATAGAGAAACTTCATGCCGCAGGCGTTAAAGTCATCCCTCTAGTTCCTAGTGTAAAGCTGGCCAAACGTTTAGAAGCGGCAGGCGCCGATGCCATCGTAGTGGAAGGACAGGAAGCAGGCGGTCATATCGGGACCTTAACTACCATGGCTCTCATGGAAAATGTTCTTCCGGAAATCTCTATTCCCGTGTTGGTGGCCGGTGGCATCGTGGACGGTCGCGGGCTTGCTGCGGCTTTAGTTATGGGCGCAGATGGAGTACAGATGGGATCCAGGTTCATATTGGCAGAAGAATGCCAAATGCACGACAATTGCAAAGAAGCTATCATTAAAGCAACGGATACGGACTCTGTTGTAACCGGATACACCTCCGGCCATGGCGTAAGAGGCCTAAAAAATGAATTCACCACCATGTTCTTGGAAAAAGAGTTCAGCTGCACCCCACAAGCAGAATTAACGTCACTTGCCATCGGAACAAATCGCAAAGCTGCCGTTGATGGCGACATAGTAAACGGCATGGTTCAGGTTGGACAAGGGCTCAATCGCCTCACCAAGGTAGAACCGGCAAAAGCGATTGTAGACAGCGTAATAGCGGAAGCTGTTGGGGCTTTGCAAAAAGGACAACGCTTCTGCCAAGCAACACAGAAGAGCGGTCACGAATAGACTCATCTTAACATTTCCTTATCCTGTTATTTATTTTTTATTCTTAATTTTCTTTTATCGAGGTTAATTACATGATGTTACCATATAAAGGCGTATATCCAACACTTGATCCTAAAAGTTATGTAGCACCAGGAGTACAACTTACCGGTGCTGTTACCCTTAAAGAGTTCGCCAGCCTTTGGCAAAATTGTGCCGCTCGCGGAGATGTAAACCGCATCGAGGTGGGTCGCTACTCCAATGTACAAGATAACTCCGTCCTTCACGTAGAAGATTCCACACCCTGCATTATTGGAGATTTTGTTACCGTCGGACACGGGGCCATTATTCATGCATCTACTATTGAAGATCATGTCCTTATCGGCATGGGGGCTATCGTATTAAGCGGTTGCCACATCGGGCGCGGTTCAATTATCGCCGCAGGTGCTTTGGTGCTTGAAAACACCGTAATCCCTCCAAACTCTTTGGTAGCGGGTCTACCGGCCAAAGTAATTCGGGAAAACATTGATGCTATTGACAAGATTCATAACCAAGCCTTGAAATACAAAACCTTATGGACTGATTATTACGGCTTTCTTCCCAACCCCGGCGGGGAAGTATATAAGCCGGGAAATAAGATTGTGTAAGCTTTTCTCCAATCTTAGCCCATATTATTAATCAGGTAAAATAAAGGAGCAACAGATTGAGCTTTCAATCTGTTGCTCCTTATTTTTTGGAAACTATAAGAGTTTGCCTCTTTTATTGTTGTTTTCCGAAAAAGCCTCATCTACTTCTCGGAACACATTACCTAAACTATCGTGAATAACTAAATCAGCCCGTCGATCCTGCTGCGTCTCATCACGATTAATAACAACAAGATGCTTTCCGTCAAAATAATTAACCAGTCCTGCAGCGGGGTAAACAATGAGAGATGTTCCTCCGATAATGAGCATATCTGCCTTTTTTATCGCCTCAAGAGCTCCGGTAACAACCGCATCATCCAAGGGTTCCTCATAGAGGACCACATCAGGTTTTAAAATCCCCCCACATGTACAATAAGGTATATGAGATGGAGGTCTACGATTAACGGGATCCACTACATAGTCTAAATCATAACCCGATTTACATTTGACACAGGTGTAGTTTCGAATACTGCCATGAAGTTCAAATACATTTTTGCTCCCCGCCAATTGATGAAGCCCATCTATATTTTGAGTCACCACAGCCTTTACTTTTCCTAAATCTTCCAACTTAGCCAATACCTTATGCGTTACATTAGGCTCTACATCACGCACTACCATACGGGTGTCGTAAAATTCATAGAATTCTTCCGGATGGGAAACATAAAAAGAATGGCTCACCACGGTTTCAGGAGAGCAACCGTATTTTGTCTGCGTATGGAAAATTCCATCCTTAGATCGGAAATCGGGAATTCCGCTTTCAGTAGATACACCGGCACCACCAAAAAAGACGATATTATTGCTCTCCTTAATCATATCAATCAATCGTTCATACATAAGAGCACCTCCAGATACCTCAACAATAAAAGCCCTGCCTCCTTCGTATAAAAGGATAGGCAGGGCATCATTTATACCAAGTTCCACCTTAAGTATATCATATTTTATCCTCTTAGGTCATGGCCAGAACAACCTCTCCATCTTCCAAACTTTTCTTGATATCTATTATCCGCTGATTGGAAGATCCTCTAAATCGAAGAGACGGATCCTTCAGGGCATCGATAAAAAGACCGTCTACGAGGATATCACATTCTTTAAGGAGTGAATATCTCGTCTCATCAGACAAAATCTGTTCATACGTGTATCCGGAATATACCCATATATCCTTGTTCGGCACGGCCTCTTTTACCGCTCTTACCACCGGCAACAGCCCCTCCACATTTTGCATGGGCTCTCCCCCCAAAAGTGTCAATCCCGACACCATTGGTAAAGAAACATAGGATACTACTTCTTCGGTTTCTTTGTCTGTCCATTCTTTGCCGGCACAGGGATTCTGATATTCCTCATTAAAACAGTTATAACAACCATGCGTACAACCTGTTACAAAGATAGATGTGCGGATACCTTCCCCATTAGCGATATCAAATTTTCGAATTTGTCCGTAATTCACTATTTCATCACGACCTTAAATATGCATGACTCTGTCTTTTATTTCCTTGGTTCGTCCTTCATTCCAGAAGTTTTCTCCCAAATATCCGCAAGTACGGCGAATAACCGTCAAGCGGTCTCTGTCTGTATTATGGCAACGAGGGCATTCCCAATCCGTATTGTCGTTAACCACAATCTCTCCATCAAATCCGCATTGGTGACAATAGTCGGACTTGGTATTGAATTCCGCATAGGATATATGATCGTAAATATAACGAATCATAGCTAATACAGCGGGGATATTGTTGCTCATATTGGGAATTTCCGCATAAGAAATACATCCACCGGTAGATTTTTTTTGAAACTCCGATTCAAAATCGAATTTGTCGAATACTGTTATTTCCTCACGTACATTTACATGGTAACTATTTGTATAATAGCCCTTATCCGTAATGTCTTCGATTTCGCCGAAGCGAGCACGGTCAATAGAAGAGAATCGGTTCGTCAAGCTCTCCGCAGGAGTACCATATAAAGCAAATCCCATATTATGCTTTTCTTTCCATTCTTTTACCGCTGCATTTAAGCGATCCATTAGTTTCATGGCAAACAAGCGCCCCTTCTCTCCTGTATTGGATTCTCCGGTTATAAGCTTAGTCGCCTCGTAAACACCTATATATCCCATAGAAATGGTCGCATAACCGCCGGTTAGGAATTTAGCGATGGACTCTCCCTTTTGAAGACGTGCAATAGCACCATGTTGCCAATGAATCGGCGAAACGTCGGATGTAACATTTTTTAGCAAGTTATAGCGAATAAGAAGTGCCTTTTCCACCAGTTCCAGTCTTTTATCCAAAATAGCAAAAAACTTCTCTTCACTACCCTGTGCCAAAATGCCGATTTGCGGAAGGTTTAAACTTACCACGCCCATATTAAAGCGCCCGTCAAACACATAGTCCCCTTTTTCGTTCTTCCAAGGAGACAGGAATGCACGGCACCCCATTGGACTATACACATTCCCCTCATAGTTTTCTCGCATTTTTTTCGCCGAAATATAGTCAGGGTACATACGCTTTGCCGTACACTGTGCAGCCAGCTCCGTCAAGTAGTAGTAAGGGCTGTCCGGATGCACATTATGCTCATCCAGCACATAAATCAGTTTTGGAAACGCCGGAGTAATATATACATTTGCCTCATTTTTCACGCCTTGAATTCGCTGAGATAAAATTTCCTCATCAATCAAAGCCGCTTCCTTTGCGTATTCATAATCCGGATGGAAATGCATAAACAGCGTTACAAATGGAGCTTGTCCGTTAGTGGTCATAAGCGTGTTAATTTGGTACTGAATTGTCTGAATACCATCCTTAACCTCTTTGCGAGTTCTCTTCCAGGCAATTTCTTTAGCCTTTTCCATGTTCGGCTCCATGCCGTACACATCTACCTGTTCTTCTAAAACGGCAGCGAGAATCTTATCATAGGACTTGCGAACAAAAGGAGCCAAAATGCGGTCTATACCGTTAATACTCTGACCTCCGTATTGTCCGGAAGCAACCTGAGCAATAATCTGCGTTGTAACGGTACACGCCACTTGGAAAGACTTTGGCGTATCGATTTTTTTGCCATTGATGATAGTGCCATTCATCAACATATCTTCAAGGTTGATGAGGCAGCAGTTAAACATCGGTTGGATAATATAATCCATATCATGGAAGTGAATGGCTCCACTATCATGGGCCTGTACAATATCCGCAGGAATTAATTTTCGGCGTGCAATGTCCTTGCTCACCTCTCCGGCAATCAAATCGCGTTGTGTGGATACAATCGCCGCATCTTTATTGGAGTTTTCATCCAGTACGGCAATATTACTGCGATCCAGTAGACCAAATACGTCATTATCCGTTGTGTTCTCACGACGCTTAAAGGCCTGCACGGCCTTATAATTTTCATAGGCACGGGCCGTAGCGGGGTTGTTATATTCCAGCAGTTTGTAATATACCTGATCTTCAATAGCATAGATAGTCATATCCTTATGAAGCTTAATAGCAAAATCTTCAATTTCCGTAGCAATTTTCTCTGCCAATCCCTCTTCGTAAACGCCGCTACTGCTGTTCATGGCTTTTTCAATAGCTATGGTGATCTTGTCCTTATCAAATGGCACAACCTTGCCATCCCTCTTAATAACCTGCAACATACCTAACTCCTCCAAAATAAACAGTATATCTAAAGAACTGACGAGACACTTGCCTCATCACCATATAACGGAAGAATAAAATGTTTTCTTTCGTGACTATGAGTATACAATATCTTGTACTAAAAAGTCAATATTTTACACCATTACAACAATATATAGTTTTTTCAACAATAAAACCCGAGAATGTATGCAAAATTCTCGGGTTTTACTCTTTATAAATTAAAGTTTATGTTCTCTCTGTCTTTTTTCGTAAGGCTATGTCACAACAAACAGTTGATAAATAGCCATTTTTATAGGGGAGTATCAGAACTCCCCTACAAACTGTTATTTGCAGTTATCTATACTCATTTGGAATTTCGATATGAAGTGTCTCACACAATAACTTCACATCATG
>JBHAEC010000019.1:0-5221 GCA_041855385.1 Veillonellaceae bacterium | reverse complement strand
TGATAAAAGACAGTATGGTTTTGCCGGATGTTCCAAATATTATGAAGTCATCCGTAACCATTGAACAGGCGGAAGTGAGCGGAGAAAATGCAGACTACCGTAAAACAGCTATTTCCCTTAGAAAAGCTGTAGAAGACTACTTGACAGATGCGGGGGGCGTGGTAAGGTTCATTGCCAAAGAGGATAAGGAAGACAGTCGATCCGCTACGAAGGGGAAAATATTGTGGTCTCAGGAGACTGTGGTATATTCCCCGATACAGGAATTTAATCCTAAAGAATTAGAGAAGAAATTACAGCCTAAAAAAGGAAAGGTAACGGTAGCCGAAGCGGGAACAGCACTTTATGAGGGCGAGCCACTACCCCAATATACGATTATCTTGGAGGATGAACTGGACGGCAACTCCATTACTATGCTTATTGAACGCATATATATAGAGCCGATACAGGAGAAGCGAGAGATACAGAAAAAGACGGAAGAGAAGAAAAAAATAGAGGAAAAGAAGGCGAATTCTGCTAAAAAATCGGTGGATAAGACAGTAGGGGGCGGAAGAGGGAAGATTGCCTTGGTAATAGATGATTTCGGATATAGTAGTGATATTATTACGGTTTTTAATCGTCTGGATGTACCGATGACCTATGCGATACTTCCGTATAAGGATTATAGTTCTGAGGCTGCAACCAGCGGTGCGGCGGCAGGAAAACAGATTATTTTGCATTTACCTTTGGAATCTACCGGGAATGTGACGCCGGAACCTACGACCATCCGAACAGTTATGAGTGGAGAGGAAATTCGAAGGACTACGGCAAAGGCGATTGCATCCATACCTTATATCAGTGGTGTAAACAATCACCAGGGATCTAAGGCAACAGCCGACAGTCGCGTTATGAAGGAAGTCTTGCAAGTCATTAAGGATCGAGGGCTATTTTTTGTGGACAGCCATACGAATCCGGAAACGGTGGGAATGAAAACAGCGAGAAGTTTGGGGATTCCTACGGGGATTAATGAGTTGTTCTTGGATAATGATAACAGTGTGGGCGCGATTGAAGCTCAACTTGAGGAGAGTGCAACTATGGCGAGAGCAGCTTCAGGAGGCTATGTGATTGTTATCGGTCATGCCAGACCAAATACGGCCATTGCCTTGCAGAATATGATACCTAAGCTGCAGGCAGAGGGGATTGAGTTTGTTTTTGTGAGAAATGTTTTATATTAGGAGGAAATGTGGAACTTTCCGTGTTTGGCGACTCGTCGTCTATGTTGTTGTTTTTGCTGTTTTGTGCCGGTACTTTGGCCGGATTTGTGGATTCCATTGTAGGTGGAGGCGGACTGATTTCTGTGCCGGCCATGATGCTGACGGGATTACCGCCCAGCACGGCTCTGGGAAGTAATAAATGTTCAAGCGTATTTGGTGCTCTAGCGGCAAGCATTAATTTTTATCGATCGGGGCATATTGATAAGCCTCTGTTACAAAGACTTTTGCCCTTTACATTAGTTGGATCGGTAGCGGGGACTTTACTCGTAATTGCCTTGCCGCCTCTTTACTTAAAACCAATTATTATCGTACTGCTCATTGCTGTTATGATGGTAGTGTTATTTAAGCGGGATTGGGGAACGGTTAACAACTATGAAGAACGTGCAAAAGATGTGTTTATAATAGCTCTTCTTTTTGCTCTGGGAATCGGTCTTTATGATGGATTTATCGGACCGGGAACGGGAACGTTTTTAATATTTGCTTTCATTTATATAGGCTTTGACTTTTTGCGGGCGGCAGGCAATGCAAAAATATTGAATTTGGCCAGCAATGTGGGGTCTTTGGCTGTTTTTATGTATTTGGGAGAAGTTAATTATCTCTATGGGGGTGTGACTGCATTAGGGCAGTTTTTGGGGGCCAACTTAGGATCCAGATTAGCCATTAAGAAGGGCTCCTCTTTGGTGCGTATTGTATTTATATTGACTACATCATCTATGATAGGAAAAATGATTTACGATTATATTTCTACACTGTGATAGGGAGGTTGGACTATTGCTACACGAAAATCAAGTGGCTCTTATTAGCGGAGGTACTTCGGGGATTGGTTTTGCTACAGCGGAACAACTTTTGAAAGAAGGTTGGTGCGTTATTATTAACGGACGCAATGAAAAAAGAGGTCAAGAGGCAGTTCTTAAATTGCGACGTATTTCGGCGAAAGTTCGCTTCGTGCAGGGCGATGTAAGTAAGGTGGCGAACTGCAGACGTATTGTGGCAGAAGCGACACGCTTTTATGGACCTATTACAGCGCTGGTTACAGCGGCGGGATACTATGAAGAACAACTTCTAGCGGATGTGACAGAAGAATCTTTTGATGCCATGATGGGAACTAATCTGAAAGGAACAGTATTTCTCTGCCAGGCAGCTCTGGAGAGTATAGTGGCAGCGAAGGGAAGCATTGTTACCGTGTCCAGTGATGCGGGGCTTCAAGGCAATGTGGCTTGCTCCGTTTATGGTGCTACTAAGGGAGCAGTGGTAAGTTTTACAAAGTCTTTAGCGCTGGAAATGGCTCCTCATGGAGTTAGGGTAAACTGCGTGTGCCCTGGAGATGTTGATACGCCTCTTGTGGCTAAGCAGATAGAATCGAGCGATGCGAACTCAGAAGAGGCGAAGGTGGCCATGGGTGGACACTATCCCTTGGGGCGCATTGCGAGACCGGAAGAGGTAGGTCATGTTATTGCTTTTTTAATAAGTGACAAGGCATCTTTTGTTACGGGGGCAGCATGGACGGTAGATGGGGGCTTGACGAGTTGGTAAAGCATTCATGAAGCGAAAAGAGGATATTTTACTGTACTTATCGAATGTATATGAGTATCCGGTAGAGTATGCCGGTGTGAATCTAAGAAAATAAGACGATAATCAGGTATACAGGGCACTATCTTGCATAGTGGGGAGAGAAGGGGTGCCCACCCGAAAAGAAAGGAGCTGTTCCTTATGATGGAAGAAAAGCAAAAAGTGAATGAGACGGTAGAAGAAATATTCGAGGACGAGCCTATGGGAGAAGTCGTGGAAGAAATAAAAGAAGAAATAAAGGAAGAAGCAGCGAAAGAGGATGTAAAGGAAGTTGTCATAAAAGATATGGAAGAAATTGTTTCCGTTACGGATGAGAGCAATGCGGAAGATATTATGGCACAGATTGAAAGCAGTACGGCTGATCTTGATGTAAAGGCGGAGACATTGTGCCGTTGGGCGGCAGCACGTGCCGGCGTTATCGTTATTGCACCACTCTTAGGGACGATGGCCTTAATGGCCAATGAAGTGTATCTTGTGTCGCGTATTGCGAAGGTGTACGACAAGAAATTGTCCGACGCTGCTATCGGTGGATTTTTGGGCGCTATCGGTGGAGCTGTAGCGGGGAATTTGTTGGCTACGCTCATTCCTATCAGCATTGTTCAGGTTCCCATTGCTGTAGGTATTACTTATGCGGTAGGTAAGGTGTCACAAGCGTGGATTAAGGATGATATGCCAAAAGATATGACTCCGTATGTGGCTATGTTACAGGAGTGGAAAGAAAAAGCGACGGCAGAGGCTAAAGTATTGGCTGAAAATCCGCTAAAAAATGTTCCTCTCGGAGACGAATCAAAGGAACAATTGAAAAATACAGGACTTAAGCTGAAAGATTTAATGGTAGACATGAAAGAAAAAGTGGGCGAGGCTCTAGAAACAAATAAAGCTAAAGCACAGGAAACGGCACAAGTGCTAAAAGAGAAGGCACAAGCAACGGCTTATGGAGTGGCAGAAATTATTGAAGAAACTGCGGGAAATGCTAAAGAGCGAATTGCCAAAAAACAACAGGCCAAAGAGGCATTTCGGGAAGAGGCCGAAGAAGCGGTAAAGGATGTGCCGGACGAGGTGACAGAGGAACTTTCCGAACCGGATATCGCTATATCGAAAGAGACAGAAGAAAAATAATGGGTTGTATTAAGATATTAAGAAGTTAGGGTAGGATGATGAATATACTATCAGTATTAAAATACCGAAAGTTTTTTTCTGCAGGAAAGTTTATTTATTTCGTTACGCATATAGGTAAAAGTTTAAGCTTTATCAGGCAGGCTGTGGTTCTCTATTATTGCGTGCGAGATCCGGAAACGCCAAAGTACATAAAGGCATTGATTATGGGAGCGCTGGGATATTTGATTCTTCCGGCTGATGCAATGCCCGATATTATTGCCGGATTGGGCTGGGTGGACGATGTAGCGGTGCTGTCTATGGTCATGAAATATGTGGAGGATTATATTAAACCTTCTCATGAAGAAGCGGCAAGAAAGCGGTTTCCTTTTGGCAGAGGAAAGGCCTAAACTTTGGAAGGACATGCGAGAAAAAGGATTTTCTTGTATGTCCTTTTATGTTGGACTGGTTTTTGTTGGTTGTAAGAGGGCATGAAGAAACTTTTAATCAAAGGCGTAAAGCCTTTAAGGGCACTATGCTTTTGTTGACAGTATCTATCAAGTGCCGTAAAATATAGATTGAGAACGTGTATATTATTGATAAAGGAGCTTTAATGGTAAGCGTAACGGTGAAAGTTCGTTTTTATGAAACAGATATGATGGGTGTTGTACATCACACAAATCATTTGCGTTGGTTTGAATCGGGGCGCGTGGAATATCTCCGCAAGGCGGGGATTGAATTGTTGGATTTAATGGCGAATGGGATTATTTTTCCCATTAAAAAGATTTCCTGTGAGTACAAGGAACCGGCCATGTTTGACGATTTTATCTGTGTCGAAACCACGCTGAAAAAGTTAAGCAGGGCACAGTTGGTGTTTTCTTATCAACTGGTAAGGGAAAAAGACGGCGTACTCATTGCTACGGGGGAAACGCAAAGTGTATTTACCAATAAAGCGACAGGAAAGATTGCAAGGTTACCGGATGTATATTATCGTGCTTTGGAATCCTTGATGAAGGGAGATTAGGTACATTAGGAGGTTAGCGACATGGTGGAAAAATGCTCCAAACCGATTGGCGTGTTTGACTCGGGCGTAGGTGGATTAACGGTGTTAACTGTTTTGAAAAACAAGTTTCCCAATGAGGATTTTTTGTATGTAGGAGATACCGGGAATACTCCTTACGGAAATCGTACACCGGAGGAAATAACAGCGCTCTCTGTACGCATCGCGGAGTATTTAAGTCGCAAAGAAGTTAAGTTGGCGGTGGTGGCTTGCAACACTATAACCGTAGTAGCCTTAGAAGAGATTT
>JBHAEC010000018.1:0-9275 GCA_041855385.1 Veillonellaceae bacterium | reverse complement strand
GAACAAAAGAAAAATATCCGCTTGATTCAGCTGGATGCGCCGTTGGAAGGACAGGTAACAATAAAGAAAGTATCCGGTGGCCTTTTAGTACAAACGGAGGACGACTTACCGGAAAATGAAGCTGATTATGAAGTGGTTACAAACAGTAAGCCTACGCCTGAAGAATGGGAAGCCCTTCATTTCGCGTGGAAAATGGTTAAACATGTTAAATCAAATGCGATTGTAGTCAGCTCGGCTAATCAGACACTTGGTGTAGGAGCCGGACAAATGAATCGCGTAGGCTCCGCTAAGATTGCATTAGAGCAGGCAGGAGATAAAGCGAAGGGGGCTGTATTGGCTTCAGATGCATTTTTCCCCTTTGGTGATACAGTAGAAGAAGCTGCAAAGTGTGGTATTCGTGCGATTATCCAACCGGGTGGTTCCGTTCGGGATCAAGAATCTATCGATAATGCCAATAAGTTCGGCATAGCTATGGTATTTACAAAAGTTCGTCATTTTAAGCATTAAGGAGGCATTATGAGAGTTGCTGTAATTGGTAGCGGTGGAAGAGAACATGCCTTGGCATGGCGTTTAGCCGCTGATACAGAGGTGGATAAAGTGTACGCCATCCCCGGCAGTGCCGCAATGGAAGGGGTTGCGGAGCTTATTCCTATCGATTGGCAGAACCGCAGCGAGCTCATCATTTTTTTAAAGCAAGCAAAAGTTGACCTCGTAGTGATTGGTCCCGAAGCCCCTTTGGTGGAAGGCCTTACGGATGATATTGAGGAAGAGGGAATTTTGGTGTTCGGCCCTTCTAAAGAAGCGGCTCAACTGGAAGGATCAAAAGTATTTGCTAAAGAAATAATGAAGAAATACAGCATCCCTACGGCATCATATGAGGTATTTTCTAATGCCGAAGAGGCGAGGCTATATGTAGAAAAAGTGGGAGCTCCTATCGTTATAAAAGCGGATGGCTTGGCTGCAGGAAAGGGTGTAGTAGTAGCGCAAACCAAAGAAGAAGCCTTTTCGGCGATTGATAGTATGTTGGAAGGGAATTTGTTTGGTGATGCGGGACATACTGTGGTTGTAGAAGAATGTATGATCGGAGAAGAAGCGAGTTTGCTGGCTTTTTCAGATGGAGAAACGGTAGTTCCCATGGTGTCGGCACAGGATCACAAGCGCATTTTTGACGGAGATAAGGGGCCCAATACGGGCGGAATGGGAACGTATGCTCCGGCTCCCGTGTTAACACAGGAGTTAAGAGAGAAAGCGTACGAAACTATTTTAAAGCCGATGATTGAGGCGATGAAGAAGGAAGGAATACCATATAAAGGATGCTTATATGCAGGGCTTATGATAACGGATGCAGGCCCTAAAGTGGTAGAATTTAATGCCCGTTTTGGAGATCCCGAAACGCAGGTTATTTTGCCTTTATTAAAGGGCAGTTTGGCACAAGTTATGAAGGCCTGCGCAGAAGGGCGGTTAATGCCGTCCATGGTAGAATGGGAAGAGGGAAATGCAGCATGTGTTATTATGGCGTCCGCCGGATATCCGGAAAGTTCCCGCAAGGGAGATATTATCAGCGGAGATCTGGGTGTACGAGAGGATAGCTGGATTTTCCATTCCGGTACAGCCAAAAAAGATGGTCACTATGTTACTAATGGGGGTAGAGTGCTGGGGGTAACCGCTATAGGAAGAGATTTGCGGGAAGCCTTAAAAACCTGCTATACTCGAGTGGAGGGGATTTCTTTTGATGGTTGCCAGTATCGTAAGGATATAGGGCAAAAGGCGTTTAAGTAAAAGAGGTACGATCATGGATTGGTTAGCGCTTATAGAATATTTCCTTCTTTTTGGATTGTTTTTGGTTGCTTTGGGGGGGACGATTATCGGACTCCCCGGAAATTGGCTGATTATGTTTATTCTCATAATATTTGCCGTGGTTACTGACTTCACTGTGTTTTCCGTTACACATGTCATGTGGGCAGTAGGATTGCTATTGCTGGGGGAATTGCTTGAAGCGGGAATGGCTATGTTGGGTGCCAGCAAGCATAAGCCTTCTAAATGGTCTTTGCTCTCGGCATTTGTTGGTGGTATTATGGGAGGAATTATCGGAACAGGTATATTGCCGGTCATCGGTTCTGTTTTGGGAACAATGGCGGGAGTGTTTGCCGGAACATTTTTTACAGAGCAATATTTGTCGGGGAACAAAGGACATGCACAAAAAGTGGCAAAAAGTGCTATGTTAGGTGCATTGGCGGGAATTCTCATAAAAGTATTCATTGCTATAGGCGTTCTATTTTATTTATTCCAGCAGATTATAGGCAGGCCGGAGATACAAGTCCCGATACAGGGGCCTTTCTTGTAAAACGAAAGTCAGAGCTAATGAAGAAAATATCTTCTCGGTTGACACAGCCAAAGAATATTAATTCGTTATAGCATATGGAGGTGCTATATGAAAAACAAATGGATCTATTCCGTATCAACAGTATTTGGAGATATGCGTGGGATCGTCCGCGGAAATGGTATGGTAGTTGAGCGTTGGGATTATAATGAACAAAAATGGGTACAAGATGACAGATTTTTTGGAGCTTATCTCGGACTTGACAGCGATTTCAAAGTTATTTCTCAGGAAGACGTAAAGCGACTATTGGGAGCAGGTGCGTTGCAATGATATTAAAAGCGTTTCTTCTAGCTAGAAAGGCTCATAAGGGTCAAATGGATAAATCCGGTACGGCATACATCAAACACCCAGTGGCTGTGGCTAGGATGTGTTCCACTAAAGAAGAACGAATTACAGCATTGTTACATGACGTTATAGAAGACACTGATATAACATCAGACGATTTATTTTCTTATGGAATCCCATTAGATATTGTTGATGCCATTGTTTGTTTATCAAAGAAAAAAGGTATAGACTATTTTGAATATCTACGTAACGTTAAGAAGAATCCATTAGCTAGAGCAGTGAAAATTGCTGACTTAACGCATAATATGAACCTATCGCGTTTGAATAGTATTTCTGATGAAGATATACGTCGTGTTGAAAAATATAAAAAAGCTATACTGTTTATGAGAAAATAAAAACGATTATTGTGCCGAGACGCATATTTTATGCGTCTCGGCACTTTTTTATAAAAACATTAAAAAATTTGATAAATAATAAAAAAACACTTGCAACAAATAATGATTATAGATTATAATAAAAACATAAGAAATGCCAGTAAAACAAAACGGCATCTACTGCGATTTTTAGCAGTAGCATTATTTATATACAAAAACAAAAGGAGAAATAAAATGAAAAATTATGAATCAGTAAATAAGTATGTAGCTAACTTGGCGGTATTGAATGTAAAACTTCATAACTTACACTTTAATGTCGTGGGGGCTCAATTCGTACCCACTCATGAATATTTGGAAAAAGTATACGACCAGTTTTTTGCTTACTACGACGAAGTAGCAGAACTGATGAAAATGCAAGGTAAGGAACCGCTTGTTCGCATGGTGGACTATCTGGCAGTGGCAAGTGTACAGGAACTTGAAGGAAAAGCGTTTTCTGTTGAAGAGGTGTATGATATTTTGGAAAGCGATCTTACTTTGATGCGCGACTTGGCAAAAAATATTCGTCAAGGTGCGGATGAGGAAGACAATTTTGCGCTGGTAGGTCTTATGGAAGATCATTTATCCTTCTACGAAAAACAGTTGTGGTTTATTCGTGCCACAAAAGCATAAGGTAGAGCCTATAAATTTTTGTTCTGGTATATGTAGGATGTAAAAAAGGATATATAGTAATTGGTAGACTGAAAATAGGGGTTAATCTAAGAGTTTTAGATTAATATATTAAAACATGCAAGTGCATGAAAATGAAGCCTGGGAGCAAGAGAATATATTCTCTTGCTCCCGGGCTTTTTAAAATCTTCCGTTTATAAAATTTATAGGAACCGCATTTTGTGATTAAATCGTAGTATACATAGAGAATAAGTTCCCGTAATGTTCAGAATTTGGAGTACACTTCCAAATATGATAAAATATGGGGTAAAAGAAATGAGCGTTTGTGAAATGCAGATATTGACATGAGGAGGCAGTCGCATGAGTGCATATATACCATATTTGGTTGTCCTTGGCGTGGTACTCGTTTTCTTTTTTGTTTGTTGGCTCATATTTAGAGAAACGCCAAAGAAGGAACAGACTTTGACAGGGATAAATCAAGACTACTACAAACGGACCCGACCGGATTATGGTGCCCTGTATTATGATAATAATCGATCTAAAGAGAAGGAAGCTAAGGAAACGTCTCCCATAAAGGTCGATATGAAAGATGTCACTTCAACCATATCGAATACTGATAGGAGCGAGGAGGGCTTGCTTTCTATCGAGAAGGAGGCGATGAAATCGGAGGAAAACGAAAAGCCCTCCGGAACCTACCTTCCCTATGAAAAAGAAACGACTATTGAACTTGGGAAGATCAGTAATCTTTTCGATGCAGGTGAAGACATGGCTGAAACAAGAGTTTTGAGCCGTGATACTCTGTCTATGGAAATTCAAAAATATGAAGAGGAAACCGGCAAAGACTTTAGGACAGAAGAGATTTCCGATGAAACTTTGGAAACCGCACTAAATACGAATACTTCCCAGTCAGACATGGATAAAATGATTCAGCTGGGGATGGCAAACTTTGTGCGTAACTTTGGTCTTATAAAAGAAAGTACCAAAATGAATGTAGAACATATAACAGCTTTTGCCATTTCGTATTTAGGTATAAAAGACTTGGTTGAGTGGGAACAGCTATTGGATAATATCGTGGTACAGGAAGCATTGGAGTATGTACAGAAATCCTATGCAGCAAAACCGGAACCATGGATGGAGGCCATTGCGGTGGAAACTTTTGCTGATGTAGTGATGCAGCCTAAGTCCAGTACGCCGTACCTGATTGCCTTTGATGCGCTACATATTTTACCGCATCTGTCACTCCCTCATTTTCAGGCGATGGCAATTATTTTACTAATACAGTATTCACGAAATTCCAACAATTACTCTTTAGATAATTTTAGACATTATGTAAGCAAATATATCGAGCCTTTCATGGAAGAGTTGCCGAGAGAAGATTCTTTTTTCCAACAGCTTGATTACTTAAAATGCTTGGCCATGAACAGAGAAAAACTGAGTTTTTCTAAGCTTATGAGTAATTCCTATCCTTTTATGTTTATGTACCGCGGATTTACGGAAGAAGAAGCGCAAGGAGTCATCGGAAATGAAGAAGTAACCAAGAGTATACTGGTTGATAGTGTAAATTCACCGATGAAAAAATTGGCCATCGTGGATGAGACAATGGCACCGCCATTATTTAGAAAGATGGGAATCAACGACAAGTGGGTACAACAACATTTGCTTTCCTTGGCGAAAAGCAAGCCTACCGGCTTTGTGGAACCGGAAAGCTATGAGATTTTAGGGCGGATTTCGCCTGTATTACTTACTTTGGCGCAACAGTATGACCGGACGGTCTTTGCTACATCGGGCTTGACTTTACTAGGCTTGTATTTGGCACGCTCTCACGTAAAGGCAACTATAGGCGAAAACTTTGACTTGTCTCGTTGGCTCAGATAACTGATTTTGCAGAAATAGGTACAGTAAATTAAAAAGCACTCTTGAATTTCAAGAGTGCTTTTTTAATTTGTTTAGAAGGTATATTTCATACCGATTTGTGCTTGATATCCGGAAGTAGAACCTTTGCCTAAGGAATGCAGATACCTAAAATCTCCATATAGGTAAGTTGACTCCGAAAGATTGAGTTGGGTACCTATACCTATTTCACCAACTGTACGAGCATAGCGTTCGGTTAAATTATCTTGCCCGATAATAACAGTATGGGGAGAAGTTAAATGTTGCCAAATATTTAACACGCCATATACTGTGTTTTTAACTTTTTGGTTGGCATCATAAGTATTGTAGGAGAGGCGTGCACCAATACGGCCTTTCAGCCCATATTGTTTCGGCTGGCGAATAAACTTATTGTCATGGTTCATTTCATCAAGCTTCAAGTATTGGAAAACGATTTGACCCTGTGGCTCAAGTACAAGACGATGAGTTTCTTTTTCTTTTAAAATGTGTGGGCGACCGATTTCAGCGGACATTCCCAATCCCCATCCATCTTGTTTAAGAGGTTGCGATCCGATAGCATTATATTCATTGCGAAGAAGGGAGAGTTGCCCTACTACATCAATATAGGTGCCATTTTCCTTATATTCAGTAGTTGTTATACCAAGGGCATAACTTTTGGCTCTGCCTGATCCGGTGAACTTGTCACCTGAAACGGTACCATTTACTGCATTAAACGCATCATAGAAATCTGCTTTTCCGCGTAAGTAGGACAGATAAGCTCCGGTAAAGCGTTTATCGCCGTTATAATTTTCTTTGATTTCAAAATCGTAACCGACCTGGATACCATCAATATGATTCTTATAACCGAAACGATCTTTACCATTAACTTTTACGTAATCTTTTATTACTCTTCCCCAAGTTTGATTATAACTTTTATCGGTATTTCCTGTATTCAGTGTCGCTTTATAATTTTCTCCGCGACGCTCATGGAGTGTACGCATAGAAGCATATCCTAAGTCTAAATCTACTTGGGGCATTTGGATATAGCCGGAAACGCCTTTATTGAAGATTGGATTTGTTGTAGTAATTTCCCAAAAGTAATCTCTGGTTCCATCACCATTTAAACGAGATTTAAGCTGTAACTCGCCGGCACCGGTAGTAGCTGCGGTTCCGGTAAAAGCAGACGGATTAGAGCCGGTTTCCGTAGCCACATGAATTACAGGAACGGTAATAGCGCCTAAGTCTGACGCGATACTACCGATAGATCCATCGATTACAGATTCTCTGCCGTCAGCAGCAACAGGAATAACAGATGTAGAGCCGGTTGCCGTGCCTGTAATGGTCAGTAAATCAGATGCAGAATTGTTGCCACTTAAATTGCCGGGAGAATCCCAGTTAGTGTTCATTTTAAGCTTTCCATTTGCACCTGCGTAATGGCCATTGATAGTTAAGACATCTTCATAACTGCTGTTTACCATGGTGATGACGCCCCCATTAGTGAGCGTCTGGTCCTCAGATACACCATCACTGCTTAATTTGATATTGTAAATAGCCTTATTAGAATCCGTCAGATTGGTGCCTGCATCTAATATGCCGTTATTACTTAAATCCAAAGTACTTACGGTGGACAATTGATTGGTTAAATCGTCTTTTTTTGCCAATTGCCAAGTAGCACCGTCAAATACATTAACCTTTAATATGGCTGATTCGTCTTTGTGCATTTGACCTGTAATCAGTGCTTTATCGGCAATATTAACCGTTAAATCCGAATATACACTATTGGGAGTACCGAAAAGGCTAGTTTCAGTTGCACTATTAGAGTGAACTACCCAACCCTTTGAAGCTCCGGTGGCTTTACTTAATTCACCTGATAAAATAAAGGATGCATTTTTAACCTCAAACAACCCTGCATTTAGCTTGCCAGCCACAAATCCACCACCGAAAGTCATCATGAGATTTTCTTCTGCATAATTGGAATTTGCTTTAATTAGCGCATCTGTTTCGGAAGTGGTCGTCAAAATAGTATTGTGTAGCGACACTACATTATTATTATTGTTGGCATTGCGCGACAACGCATATTCTGATCCCAATACAGATCCTGTTGTTATATAGTCCTGGGTATCAAAAACGATGGCATTCGTACTGGCTTTAATCTGTGAGGCTTCATTGGTATTATTTCCGGTAACGGTAAACTTAGAGTTATCACCAAATAAGCGGACAGCTCCGGAGCCACGGAACTCTGTGCCGGCAATGGTGGAAACACCGTTTGTTCCCGTCGTATCTATTGTCAATTTCCCATTAGCTGTAACGGAAGCGCCGGCATTATTGGCTTCAAGGGGCTTGCCTATTTTAACCCCGGCAGAGTTTGTACCGTTTGCAGATACTTTAATATTGGTTTCACCGTTGAAGATAGCGGAGGATTCATTGCCGGATACATATACGCCGGCTAAATAATCTCCTGATTTTGCCGTACTGCTGTCAGTCACTTCGATATTTACTTTACCGTTAGATATAAACTCAGGTTTTGCTCCATTTGCTCTGTATACTTTTATGCCGGACAATTGATGTCCGCTTTTCATGGAGACACCAATTCCGAAATAGGTTCTGGTGACGGTACCTATTGTGGTATCTGCGGTGTTAGTTACTTTGATGTCCGCATTATTAACAGTTAAGGAAGCTACATCGCTTGTACTCCCTCCGGCATGTGCATACCCGACGGTCA
The DNA here is from genome assembly GCA_041855385.1 of Veillonellaceae bacterium. GTDB lineage: Bacteria > Bacillota > Negativicutes > Veillonellales > Veillonellaceae > JBHAEC01. Next base: position 979 of record JBHAEC010000018.1, on the reverse strand, counting down.
AAGCATAAGATGCGTTGGAGTCGGGTCCGTTTACGGCATTGGCGTTAACACTTGTTAATGTTACATTTGAATTTAGTGTATCGATTTTTACATTACTATTATTTCGAACAATAAGGCCTTTTGAATAAGCGTTTGCGATACCTGCTGAAGGCGCAACTTTGATATCGATGGTATCCGCTGTCAGATTGCCTCGAGTTACGTCAAAAGCGACAACTTCCCCATTTGTTGCTTCGGCGGTAATCTTTTCCGTGCCGGTTATGGTAACATTTGCATCGTTTAATATACGTATCCCATATCCGCCATGACCGGATGTAAAGGTTTCCTCGCTACCGGTAATAACGGTAGTGCCGGAGTTGTAAACTGCGGGCAATGCGGCATGACTTACACTTGTCGTAAGTAATAATGCCGCCAATAAAGCTGAATTTGAAATTTTTTTCATATGATCCCCCAATGTAAAAATCTTCCGTTTTAGTATTGAAGCCAACCCTCTTGATTAGCACCACTAGATTTTATTCTATTTAATAAAAGTCGTCAAGTACTAAGTATAATATAATAATTTGTAGATTTAACAATTCCATCTTAGTGTAAGAGTAAACTTCTTTTAATCATCCCAGAAATCACTCAAAAGATGAGGCGTGAGAATAGTTATTTCTTTTCCCTTTACGGCAATATGGTCTTCTTTGACTAAGCGACCTATTTCTCGGCTCAATGCGGTACGGCACACATTGAGTACATCGGCCATTTCCTGTCTTGAGTGGGGGAGTTTAAGAGTAAGGGAGTGTTGTTTCTTATGAAGATCTTGCAGATACGCAAAGATTTTGTGACGCATACTTTTAAGAGAAAGATAGTGAACCTTTCGGGTAAGTAAAATTGCTTTTTGCGATAAATCATGCAGCAAATTAAGGAGTAGCTGCGTCTGATACGGTGCACAGCCTGGTACAAGGCCTGTAAAAGCGGAGGGGGGCAAAAAAAGCACCTT
>JBHAEC010000017.1:0-3301 GCA_041855385.1 Veillonellaceae bacterium | reverse complement strand
TTTTATGCCATGAGATGTATTGAAAGACCGGAGCTTAATATAGGGCATCGATTCCGCTGTACCTATCCTTCGAACGGTGCGGTCGTCTTCGGTACAGAAAGAGAAATTGTACAAACATTGCGACATATTAGGGATACCGAAAAACCTGGGGTCCTACTTTTGGAGAACAGTTGTGCCTTAAGTCTTATCGGCGATGATTTACAGGGAATTGCCGAATCCGTGGGTCTTGATTGCCCCATTATAACTATTGATTCCGGCGGATTATTAGGGGAGTATTGGGAAGGATATGGTAAGGCACTTCAAGAAGTGCTGAAGAGGGCGAAAGTAGAGTTTTGTGAGCAAGCGCCCTTTACAGTTAATCTTATCGGCTGTGGAGCAGGCTATTATAACAGTCTTGCCGATTTGCAAGAAATTCGGCGAATCTTGTCTTTGTTGGGGATAAAGGTGAACCTGTCCATCGGCTTACATCATTCGATGCAAGACTTGCGTTGGGCCAAGAAAGCGACATTAACAGTAGTGCTCCATCCCGAATTAGGACTTGATGGTGCTAAATGGATAGAGAAAAACTGGGGTATTCCCTATGTGTCACCTACTTTGCCTTATGGTCTTGAAGGGACTTTGGCGTGGGCAAAAGAAATAGCAGAAGCTCTAAAAAAAGATGACAATTTGTATAAAGAATTGGAAAACACGATAATGCGTGAGAAGACACGCAATTTTGAGTATGTAAAAGAAATGCAAAGACTGTGGGGAGAACCTTGGTTTGATAAGGTACTGGTGGCCGGACCGGGTTCGGTGCTACAGGGTATTGAACGAGTTTTGACAAAAGAATGGTTGGATTGCGGAGAAGAAATATATGTGTACCACGACTCACAGGGGCATTACCCAGACCACTATTACTCCTGTCAAAGTAATGATTGGCAAAAACATGTAGCGGAATTCTCTCATTGTCTTCTCTTGGGTTCCAATCATGAAAAAAAGATTATACAAGACTATAAGAATAAAGAGTATGCGTATCAAACAATTTCGGTTCCCGTTGATGACGAAGTTATTCTTAGCCATCGTCCTTTTATGGGAATAGAGGGAAATCGGTGTTTTTGGGAACGCATTTGGAACGAATATATTTTCCTGATCCAGCGTGGGGTATTGGATGCCTCGGAGCAATAAAAAAGATACAGTGGCTAAGTTCTTCATATTAGAGGGTTTTACATGAAGCGGTGGTTTGCAATAGTAATAGGAATTTTATTTTGCGTCATAAACAGCGGATGCATTCCGCAAGTTGATGTACCAAACAAAAAGTATGAGCGTGTATTCATTGATGATAGGGGCGACAGGGTGCTCTTGCCGGAGAAGCCGAAGAGGATAGTGACGCTATCCTCTGCCTATGATACGATTCTATTGGGTGTTGTGGATGCAAGTCGCTTCGCTGCAGTTAGTAGCCTAACAAAATATAAAGGATATTCTTTGGAGTGGGAAAAGGCGAGAAAGGTAAAAACAGTGCTTCGCTCCTATCCTCTGGAGAGGATTATTCAGTTGAAGCCTGATTTGGTCATTGCTACTGATTATTCCGGTCGCGAGGTGGTGGACGGCATACGAGGAATGGGAATTCCCATTGTGGTTATCAGAGGAGAGCAAACGGTTGAGGGCACAATGGTATTGGTGCAAAAATTGGCGGAAGTGGCGGGAGAGCCCAAAAAGGGAGAAGAACTGGTTCAGAATATAAGAAGCAGCATTAAACTGATGGATGAAAAAAAGGCACAGATAAAGAGGGAAGAAGAAAAAAGTGTGCTTTTCTTATCCAGCATGACAGGCTATGCAGGTACGAACAGTTTGTTTGACGATATGTGTCGTTACATGGGTGTGAAAAATGCACCTTCTGCCTCAGGCTTGCCTCAGAGGACTGCTTTTACGGATGAACGCATTGTTTTTATGAATCCGGATTATATTTATGTTCCCGTCTATGAGGGGATCGATAAGGGATTTTTGAAAGAATATGCGGAAAATCCTGCGCTACAGTCTACAAAGGCGGCAAAAGAAAATCACATTTTGCCTATGAATGCGGCCTATTTATATACGAGCAACCATCATATAGGAGAGGTTATGCTCCACTTGATGAAAGAAATATATCCGGAATTATTTAAAGAAGAGAAACAAGAAGTCAGCTTCTCTTTAATTAAATAAGCGATTTTTAAGTGTAAATCTTCAGCAGATTAGGAGGACAAATATGCAGTATCGGTTGAGGAGAACATCAACGATTATTATATTATTACTTTTATTAGCGGGCGTTGTAATAGTTTCGATGCACATGGGAACCATTAAAGTGCCCGTAATGGGAGGCATTCAAAGCATTATAACAAATATAGGACTTCCAATCAGCATTGCGGATCCGCTAAATGAAGAGCAAGAGGCGGTACTGTGGTTCATTCGCATGCCTCGGTTATTGGTTGGCCTTTTGGTGGGCGCGGCACTTTCCCTTGCCGGAGCGGTTATGCAAGGCGTGTTTGCTAACCCGTTAGCAGATCCGGGGATTATGGGGGTTTCCGCGGGCGCTTCTTTGGGAGCGGTAATGGCAATTTCTACAGGATTAAGTGCTGTAAGTATGTACTATATGCCCCTATTTGCCTTTATAGGGGCCTTCTTTTCCGTCAGCTTAACTATCCTTCTCACACTTAGAGAAGGTAAGGTGGAAACATCTACTCTTCTTCTGGCGGGCGTGGCTGTAAGCATGCTTCTCGGGGCTTTTACATCGGGGATTTTAACTTTTATGAATGAGTATCGTTTACGCGAATTTCTCTTCTGGATGGTGGGAGGACTGGACTATAGAAGGTGGGAACATGTAGCGCTTGCTCTTGGGCCTATCTTGACGGGATTTATTTTGCTTTGTTCTCTTGCTAGGCATTTAAATATTCTGGTTCTCGGTGATGTAGAGGCAAAAGCCTTGGGTCTACCGGTCATGTTTTATCGTATTTTATTCCTTTTTGTAGCATCTTTCATTACTGCGACTGCTGTATGTGTAAGCGGATCTATCGGCTTTGTGGGGCTTGTTGTTCCTCATATTATAAGGATTCTAATAGGACCGGATCATAGGCTTCTTCTTCCTGTTTCAGCTTTAGCTGGAGCTACTTTTCTGGTGTTTTGCGATACATTGGGAAGAGTAATTATAGACCCTATAGAGATTCGCGTAGGCATAATGACGGCTCTTCTCGGAGCTCCTTATTTCTTGTTCTTGTTGCGACGCTTGCGTTCGAAGGGAGGCCTATGATGAGTACATTGTTGGCAAAGCAGGTGACTGTTGTTTTGGGGG
>JBHAEC010000016.1:0-10345 GCA_041855385.1 Veillonellaceae bacterium | reverse complement strand
TATGCAAGCTATTATAGATTATTGCGGAAAAGGTAAAATATCTTATGTGCCCTTCCCTGAGATTTTGAAAGGAAAATATCAAAGCTATACCAAGGCGGATACGGCAAAGCTCCTTTCGGTAGGATATGACAGAGGATTTACGCCTATGAAACAGGCGGTAGCGGAATACTGTGAAATACTTGAAAAGAACGAAGGGTTTTTCTAATGAAGAAAATACTTTTTTTGGATCGCGATGGTGTTATTAATAAGGATAAGTCTTATCTATACAAGATTGAAGACTTTGAGTGGGTAGAGGGCGTCAAAGAAGCTTTAACGATGGCAACTAATGCGGGATACGAGATTATTGTTGTGACCAATCAAAGCGGTGTTGCCCGCGGTTATTATACAGAAGAAGATGTAAAGCGCCTTCATGATTATATTTCGGCTGAATTGGCCGTTATAGGAGTTTTTATTCTGGACTTTTATTACTGCCCTCACTTGTTGGGGGCTAGTGTCAAAAAATACGATATAGACTGTGAGTGTCGAAAACCAAAACCGGGGATGCTTCTACAAGCTATGGAAGACTACTCCGTTTGTAAAGAGAAGAGCTTTATGATAGGTGACAGTCTTCGTGATGTTGAAGCGGCGGAATCGGCGGGTATTCGTGGGTACTTGTACCAAGGTGGCAGTATGAAGTCTTTTGTAGAAGGCATTTTAAAAGGAAATAATCACTATGCAGGATTATAAGAATATCCTAATTATAAAAATGAGTTCTCTCGGGGATGTGATTCATGCTTTACCGACAGTGGCGGCAATACGAAAAAATTGGCCTCATGCCCATATTACATGGGCTGTGCACGAAGCTTTTGCCCCCCTGATTCCGGGAAAGCCTTATGTAGATAGGATACTTTTGGTGGACAGAAAGCAATTGAAAAAACTGTCTTATTTGTGGAAACTAAGAGAAGAGTTACACGCACAACACTTTGATATTTCTATTGATTTGCAGTGTTTGGCTAAAAGTGCACTTGTAGCCTTCTTAAGTGGCGCTAAGGAAAAGTATGGATATTGGGAGCTACGAGAAGGAAGCAGATTCGTTAACACGCCTCTTATAGGGCCTAATCAGTACGGCCATGTTATTGAGAGATATTTAGACACAGTACGCATGTTGGGTGGCTCAGTGGATGAAATCATATATCCTCTTCCCGATATCGGTAGAGATAAAAGAAATGTATTGGAAAAACTAAAATCCAAAGGACTTACAGGTAGATACATTGTTGTAGCCCCCGGAGCGAGATGGGCCACGAAAGAATGGCCGGCACCTTTATTTGGAAAGTTTGTTAAACGACTGGCAAGAACCGGACATTTTATTGTTATTACGGGAACAAAGGCGGACAGAGAGAAGAGTCGGGTTGTATGCGATATCGCTTCAAGTTCAAAGGTTATTGATATGACAGGGGAAACAACAATTAGGGAGCTCATGGGATTGTTGCAGGAGAGCGATCTGTTTGTCGGAGCTGATACGGGACCTCTTCATATTGCTAATGCGCTAGGGGTTCCGGTGATAGCACTTTTTGGAGCTACCGCATCGGAACGATCAAAACCCTATGGTAAACAGCCCATTGAAATCGTAGTTTCACCTTTGGCAACCCTGACAGAGAAGGACTCGGGACATAAAGAAACGGACTGTATGCAGGCCATTACGGTTGATTCCGTATGGCAAGCTTATGAAAGCATAAGTAAGAAGACCCAGACAGGATGTGGATGATGATTGATTTAAAGGATAAGCATGTTGTTGTTACATTTCTTATGCACTTAGGAGATGTTATTCTGACGACGCCTTTTGTAAGGGCATTAAAGAATGCCGCACCGACATGTAAAATAACCTATGTAATAGATGCAAAATTAAAAGAAGTGATGCAGTATAACCCTTGTATTGATACTATTGTGGCTGTTGATAAGAAGGGAAAGGATAATAGCATTGCTTCCTTGGGTGCTATTGCCAAAGAAATTACAAAAACAAGGCCGGATGTCGTAATTAATTTGCATCCTAATGAGCGAACTTCGTATTTAGCTTGGAAAATAGATGCCCCTGTTCACACGGGAATGAGTCATTTTTTATTTCGTCCTTTTATGACGAAATACACACGCCTCGATCGTCTTACAAAGCATGCCGCGGATATGTATGTAAATGTGTTGGAACAGCTTGGTGTAGAAAACTTGAAACATGAGGGACTGGAAGTATTTACCTGCCCCTTATGGGAAGAAAAAGCTAAACAGTTTTATCTAGACTCCGGTTGGGATGAGGAAAAGCCTTTAGTGGGGTTTAATATCGGAAGCGCGGTACCGGAGAAACGGTGGCCTGTAGCTTATTTTGCCGAAGTAGCCGACTATTTTTCGAAAAATGGCTATGAAACGGTCTTTTTCGGTGGAACCATGGACAGGGAAATGGTGGAAAATGCGGTGGCATTGATGGAGAGTAAACCCTTTATTGCTACCGGACATTTCAGTTTAGGTGAGTTAGCGGCTGCTATGAAATATTGCTCATTGTTAATTACCAATGATTCCGGTCCTATGCACGTAGGTGTTTCACAAAAGATTCCTATTGTTGCGTTATATGGACCATCTAATCCTAAATTTTATGGACCCTACACGGATAAAGCCATCGTTTTGGAGTCTACGACCGAATATGTAAAAGGGAAGTCAATGAAAAAAATTATCCGAGAAGGGAAGTATAAAGGGCTTACTGTTATTCAACCGAGAGATGTTATCGAAGCGGCAGAAAAATTGCTTAAAATAGAATAGGATTGGCTGAAGGAGCGATAAAAGTGTCCTATATTGTTTTTGACTTGGAATGGAATCAGCCTTATGCGTATGATGTGGCTTTTCTTCGGCGAGTGGGAACGATGATTACCGGAGAAGTTATTCAGATTGGAGCTGTCCGCATAGATGAGACAGGGGCAATCACAGATTCTTTTAATGTCATTGTAAAGCCAAAGTTTTTAAAGAGAATGCATAAACATATCAGTGGTTTGACAGGAATCAGCAGTTTGGATTTGGAAACAGGAATGCCTTTTCCCAATGCCTTTAATCTTTTTCTTAAATGGTGTGGAGATAACCCCCGCATATTAAGTTGGGGAATAGATGATATGCTGGTGTTAAAACAGAACATTCGCTTACATCATTTGAAGCCATGGGAAGCATTTGAATGGTTTGACGCTCAGCGAATTTATGCACAAGAGGTATGGAAAAACTCTGAACAGGTTTCTCTGGAAAAAGCTTTGGAAGAGCGAAAGATAACGCAAGAACTGTCTTCTCATAATGCCTTTCATGATGCGGTTCACACGGCAAAAATTCTTGCTTCATTACCTATAAAGAAAGATATTTCTCACTACCGTGAACTTATGGATAAGCAACCCTCTATAGCTATTTTTCCGGAGGAGATTCTTTTTCTGGTATATGATGGCTTTTCGGATAAGAAGGAAGCCCTTTCCAAGCCGGTTGTGGTGCGTGTATTTTGTCCAAAGTGTAAGAGAAGAATGACTGCTAATGCTATGGAGCGCATTAATGGAGATCGGTACCTGGCCATAGGAAAATGTGAAATTCACGGTTCCTACGCCATACAGTGGAAGATAGGAAAATATATGGAAAAGAAGAAGGGGACGAGATTCTATACCATAAAAACTATGCACCACATAAGCGAAGAGATCGAAGTTCTTTACGAAGAAAAGGCAAAGGCAAATAGGATTAAGGAAGAAAAAATGCGAGTGCAATGGAAAGAGAAGAAACGAAAAGAGAAAGAGGAAACATGAACGGAGGTAATCTGGTATGAAAAGGCCATATGTATTTATCATGGGGATTATGGCATTTTTTTTGGCAATATATATCTTGTATGCCAACATACCTTCTGCTAATCGATGGATGCAAGAAAAAGCAATGCAAGCTTTAAGCAAGGGTATTTTGCCTGTTCATAAAACTGAAGTATATGATGTACGGCAAATTGTAAGTAAAGATACAAATAGTGAGCGAATTATTATGTGGCATTCCGATATAGCAGAAGAAGATGCAGTCTTAGAATACCGTCGTAAAGGGGGCACAGACCTAAGTGCTGTAAAGGCAACGAGTCGATCTTTTACGGAAGATAAAAAGACGATATTCATACATGAAGCATCTGTGACAAATTTAGCACCTCGTTCAGAATATGAATATCGAGTGGGATACAAGAATAAGCGAAGTGATTGGAAAGAATTAAGGACCGGCGGAGAGGATGAGTTGAAGGTTTTGTTATATCCTGATTCGCAGTCTGCCGACTATTCGGGATGGGCCGCTCTCGTAAAAGCTTCATGGGAGAGGAATAAGGATGCCCATCTTGCTGTCAGCATCGGAGATTTGGTGGATAATGGCGAGTCTTTTTCTCAATGGAGTGCATGGTTTTCCTCTATCTCTCCTTGGGCCGGCACAATTCCGTTTGCTCCGGTTTTGGGAAATCATGAAGCCTATACATTGGATTGGAAGGTACGAGAACCTTTAGCCTACAGGGCGTATTTTTCTTTGCCCGAAAACGGTAATACCGATTTAAAAGGATATTATTACTCTTTTGATTATGGAGATGTTCATTTTGTTGTCCTTTATACACTTTTTAGAGAACTAGATGACCTCCTTCCTCAGTTGTCGGGAGCGCAGTTGCGCTGGCTGAAGGAGGATTTAGAAAAAACTAGGAAAAAATGGAAGATTGTGCTTATGCACAAGGATGTACTTTTATATAACAATACAAAGAGACAACGTGAACCGGGTATAAATGATTTGGGATATTTATTTATGCCGATTTTTGATGAATTTGGCGTAGACGCGGTATTTTCGGGGCACTACCACACATATAGGCGACGTGGTCATATTTTGAATTTCGAGAGAAATGAAAAAGGCCCTCTATATGTACTTACCGGCGTGGCCGGTGATGTGAGATATCCTAATCTATGGATTGACCATCCATTAGATGTAGCGGTAGCACCGCAACCGGAGTCGGGAAATTATATGGTGCTGACGTTTACAAAGGACAGTATGACAATGAAGTCTTATTTATCCGATGGTACGCTCATTGATGATTACAGTATGAGAAAATGAGGTTTTTATTCTTGCATTTGTTATTATTTTATGGTACAATTTCTTGTGTTAATTTAGATAGTCCGCTGCCTATGATGTGCAGGCAAGAATGTCTATAGAAGGAGGAAAAGAAAGTGAATATTATTAATGTACTTGAGCAAGAACAACTTCGTCAGGACATTCCTGCATTTCGCGTCGGAGATACCGTTCGTGTGCATGTAAAGGTTGTCGAAGGATCTCGTGAACGTATCCAGGTTTTTGAAGGATTGGTTATTAACCGTCAAGGTGGAAGCGTTAGAGAAACATTTACGGTAAGACGTATTTCTTACAATGTTGGTGTTGAAAGAACATTCCCGGTTCATTCTCCAAGAATTGCAAAAATTGAGCTTATGCGTCGCGGTATTGTTCGTCGTGCTAAATTGTACTACTTGCGCAACCTTACAGGTAAGGCTGCTCGTATTCGCGAAAAACGCTAATGAAATGGGGGACTGTGGAAACAGTCCCTTATTTTTGTTTTTTTTAAGTCCATAAGAGAGGAGGACGGCATGCATATAAATTGGTATCCGGGACATATGGCAAAAGCCCGCAGAATAATTGAAGAACATATAAAAAAAGTGGACGTGGTGATTGAGTTGTTAGATGCTCGGATTCCAAGAAGCAGCGCCAATCCAATTATTTCTGAGCTTATAAGGAATAAACCTCACATCGTTATACTTAATAAATCAGACTTGGCTGATCCTCAAACAACAAAAGAATGGACTGTTTTTTTTCAAAATCAGGGATTGACGGTACTGTCTATTGATTCGAGGACAGGAAAAGGAACGAAAATGCTGCTTAAAGCGGTAGAAAACCAAAGTGCTCCTATTATTGACAAATGGGTTAGTAAAGGCATTAAGGGTCGTAGTATCCGTACCATCATATTGGGCATCCCGAATGTGGGAAAATCTACTTTGATAAATATCTTAGCCGGAACAGCTGCTACCAGAACGGCAGATAAGCCGGGACATACTCGCGGACAACAATGGGTGAGGATAGCCAAGAATATGGAACTATTAGATACTCCCGGTGTTTTATGGCCAAAGCTTGAAGATCAGAGAGCGGCGGCACGCTTGGCTATGACCGGAGCCATTTCAGACGATGTGTTCGATATGGAAACAGTGGTTAATCAATTGATTAAAGAACTGATTTTGCTTGACAGAGAGTCTTTTGTTAATCGCTATAATCTAAGGGATTCGGATATGGGGACTGTGGAAACTATTACGAATGCTGTGGGAAAAAAGAGAGGATGCCTAATGAGTGGCGGTGTGGTTGATGTAGAAAAGGCAAGGCGACTAATTTTACAAGATTATCGCAATACGAAACTGGGGTTAGTTACCCTTGATAGGGTAGATGAGGAGCCATATTATGCTGAAGTCGGAATTTGAACGGTTAACGGCTAAAGAAATAAAAGAGTTGTTTGTGGGAGAGGTTGACTTTGATTATCTCTTATGGGCACAGGAAGACCCAAGAAAAACTGTTAGAGATATAGTATCGGCGTATGTACTTCGTCAAAAACGGCATCTTCTCGAAATGCAAAGATTGGAAAAAATGTATGAATATGAGAAGAGTTTTTATGAAGACGGTTTGTTTTATGTTGCCGGCATTGATGAGGTGGGAAGGGGCCCCATTGCAGGGCCGGTTACGGTAGCCGCAGTTATTTTGCCTCCCCTTTTTAAATTGCCGGGCCTGAACGATTCTAAAAAGTTAAGTGAAAAGAAGCGTGAAGAACTGTATGACTTTATTATGGCAGAAGCTATAGCAGTATCCTGTGTTTCCTATGGTCCGGAGATTATTGATGAAAAGAATATTTATGAAGCAACCAGAGCGGCCATGTATGAAGCATTGGAGACACTTTCTGTAAAAGCTGAAGCCGTATTGGTGGATGCCATGCCACTCCCTAAATTGTCCGTTCCTGTAGAATCGCTTGTAAAAGGGGACAGTAAAAGTGCGTCTATTGCGGCAGCCTCTATAGTAGCTAAGGTAACTAGAGATCGATTTATGACAGAAATGGAAAAAGAATATCCCGGATATGGTTTTAGAGAACATAAGGGATATTTTACAGAATTTCATAAGGAGGCAGTTCTAAACTTGGGTGTTACGCCCCTTCACAGAAAGTCTTTTGAACCCATAAAATCGATTGTGCTAGATCTAAAGTATTAGCCTTCAGGGGAAGTTTTTTATAAAAATAGAAAAATACTCTATCAAGGTTAAAAAAAATCCTATTAGAGATAAAAAACACGTCTATGTAGAGACGTGTTTTTTATTTTCGTACGTTAAGTTTGCTATGCTAAAGCTAAGAAAAACTGTACGAAAGGAGAGTAAAAACGTGAGACATATTGAGTTGGGAAGAAGAGGAGAAAGCATTGCAAGTTCTTATTTAGAAAGCCTTGATTATGTGGTGGTAGCAAGAAATTACCGGACGGGTAGGGGGGAGATTGATATTATTGCACAAAAAGAAGATGTTCTCGTATTTATAGAGGTGAAAACCAGAAGAGGAATAAGGTATGGAACTCCTTGCGAAGCTGTGACTAAGGAAAAACAAAGAAGAATTATTAGTACAGCTAAACTCTTTTTGGCGGGCATTGCAGAAAACTCTTTTACTTTACGTTTTGATGTAATCGAGGTTTTGTTTAATCGGAATGATTATGAGGTGACCCACTTGATTAATGCGTTCTAGAGGAGAAACCAATGTATTCAAAGGTATATGGAGCATCCTATATAGGGATTGAAGGGCAAGTTGTGAGCGTGGAAACTGATATATCAAATGGACTTCCATCTTTTGATATTGTAGGTTTACCGGCAGCATCGGTTCGAGAGTCGAAAGAACGAGTAAGGGCAGCCATTAAAAATTCGGGATGGGAGTTTCCTGTTAAAAAAATTACAGTGAATTTAGCCCCTGCTGATGTGAGGAAGAATAGTTCCGGACTAGACTTAGCCATTGCAATAGGAATATTGGTAGCGGCAGGGAATATTGTAGGAACAAATGTAAAAGATGCGCTGTTTATGGGAGAACTCTCTTTATTAGGGGAGATATATCCCATTACAGGAGTCCTGCCAATGGCTATGAAAGGAGCAGAGGAAGGTTTTAATAAGGTATATTTGGCAGAAGCGAATTGGAAAGAGGGGCAATTAAGCTCTATAAAGGATGTGGTCGGTGTTTCTTCTTTATCAATTCTGGGAAAAGCGTTAAATGGACAGATTTCTTTAAAAAGGAGGATGATAGAGAAGAAAAAAGAAGAAAAAATCATTTATAATGAGGATTTTTCTGATGTAAAGGGGCAAATTATTGCCAAAAGAGGCATAGAAATAGCAGCGGCAGGAGGACATAATCTTCTGATGAGCGGGCCTCCCGGAGCCGGGAAAACTATGTTAGCCAAGAGGATTCCTACCATACTGCCGCCTCTGGAGGATAAAGAGGCGTTGGAGGTAATGAAAATATATAGTGTGGCCGGTTTGCTTGGGGCGGATAAAATCAGGAGGAATCCTCCTTTTAGGAGTCCGCACCATACCGTTACTTTATCAGGCATGGTGGGAGGAGGAGTCTCTTTTAAGCCCGGAGAGCTCAGTCTTGCTCATCATGGAGTGCTCTTTTTGGACGAATTGACAGAATTTAAGCGCCCGGTTTTGGAAGTCCTGCGACAGCCCTTAGAAGAGAGGCGTATACATTTATCAAGGGGGAACGGACGCATGGAATTCCGTTGCCAAATTCTATTGGTGGCAGCATTAAACCCCTGCTTATGCGGAAACCTTGGAACGGAAGAAAGTTGTACCTGTACAGAGGCTGAGATTAAGAAGTACTTACATAAGATATCGGGGCCGCTTTTGGACCGAATAGATATATGTATTGGAGTTAAGAGGCCAAGATTTTTTGAGATTGCAAACAATGATGCTTATGAAGAAACGTCTGAAAAAATACGAAACCGTGTTTTAGAAGCGAGAGACCGGCAATATAAGAGATTATCAAAAACAGATGCAGTCTGTAATGCTTACATGAGTCATAGTCAGATAAAGGAGTATTGTAGAATCAGCACAGAAGGACAATCTATGCTGGAACAAGTGTACAAGGAGATGCATTTCAGTGCCAGGGGGTATGATAGGACAATAAAGGTAGCACAGACTATTGCTGATTTAGAGGGGGCAGAAAAAATTGATGTGTCCCATTTGGCGGTAGCGATTAGCTTCAAACAAAAGTTGCCCGGGTTTAAATGAGGTGATGCGCATTGGCAGACGAAAGAAAAATAGCGGAAGAAAAGTTATATATCGGGGCTCTCCAGAGTGTATCCGGCATAGGTGCCGTTACCATACGATTACTTATAGAGGTGTTTGAAGAGCCGTCAATAGCTTGGCATGCTTCCGAGGCAGAACTATATGCATTGCCTTTTATGAAAGAGGCACAAGTAAGAGCAATTGTTGAGAAGAGAAAAACTTTTTCCGTAGATTATTTTTACTCTTATTTAGAAAAAGAGAGAATCGGTTACATTACTTTTATAGAAGAGGAGTATCCCCCTCTATTGGCACAAATATATCAAGCTCCGGTAGGTTTATTTTATAAGGGGGAGTGGTTTTTGCCAAAGTGGCCGTTAGCTATGGTGGGGGCCAGACATGCAACTCCTTATGGAAAGAATGTAGCCGCCTATTTTGCAGGAGCTTTGGCAGAATCGGGGGTGACTATTATCAGTGGTGGAGCTACCGGTATAGATAGTGTAGTCCATGAAGCGGCCTTGCAGGCAGGAGGGAAAACGATTGCCGTACTTGGTAATGGAGTAGATATTGTTTATCCGAAACATAATAAAAGGTTGTTTTCTCTTATAGAAGAACAAGGATTGTTGATATCAGAATATACACCCGGCACAAAACCGTTAGGCGGAAATTTTCCGTCGCGTAATCGAATTATTAGCGGTCTTTCAAGAGGGGTAGTAGTTGTTGAAGCCGCATCAAGAAGCGGAACATTGATCACCGCAGACTATGCATTAAGCGAAGGGCGAGATGTGTTTGCTATTCCGGGAAACGTCTTAAGTAAACATGCGGAAGGAACACATTGGTTAATGAGACAGGGCGCAATTGTTCTCATTAAGCCGGAGGATGTTTTGGGAGAGTACGGATGGTTCGAAGAAAAAGAAGGTAGTCAGATTGAAAAGACTGTGTTAAGCTTTACTTTGGAGGAGAATATCGTTTTGCAAGCCTTATCATCAGAGAGAGAAACTCCCTTGGAGTTAATATTGCAAAAGAC
>JBHAEC010000015.1:0-3938 GCA_041855385.1 Veillonellaceae bacterium | reverse complement strand
GTTCGGATACGCTCACGGCGATGCGCAAGCCCAACACGCCCTCGACGGCTTACGTGCCGGATATGGGCAGTCTGAAGGAGCATGCGAAGCGTCGTAAGGTCTCGGACGGTGCGAGGATGATGTACGTCCGAGGAGTCTGCAAGACATGCGACGTACGGATCGGCCGTCTGGTTCAGATCAAGATGCCGGAGAACATGGGCGGCACGGATATGGGGACATACCGCGTGTACAAGACGTTTCACGAGTTCGATCAGAACGGTCGTTACCGTTGCGAGTTCGAGGCGCTTCCCTCCGATCTGGAATACCTTCCCACGCCTGAGGTTCCTATCCCTACGCCCAACCCGATCGAGGTCAAGGTTTGGGATAACGAAGACCCGAAAGGCCTGGGCCGTGTACGGGTAGAGTTCCCGTTCGACGAGCGTATGTGCGAAACGTGGATTCCGGTGATGACTTTCGATGCCGGCAGCGATGCCGGAGGCAGCGGCCAGGTGAAAACGAACCGCGGCACGATCATCATCCCGGAAAAGGGCGATTTGTGTCTTCTGCACTTCCTGGACGGCCAACATCTGGCGCATCCGTTTATCATGGGCAGCCTCTTTCACGGGGAGAACGCTTCGGAACAAGGCGGCGGAAAAGGGAATCATATCAAAAGCTTCTACGACAAAGCCGGAAGTTTTTACAAATTCAACACGAAGGAAGGAAGTATTACGATTCAGGACAAAAAAGGCTCCGAATCTCGCATCTGTTGGGACGGGCAACAGAATATCCACGTCAGCGCCGGAAATATGGTCGATATTAGCGTGGGTAATGGTAAGAGTACACTTATCATGGAAAAAGACGGAAATATTATGATAGACGCTGCAAAAGATATATGCGTGACGGTTGGCGGTTCCATGATAGAGTTGACGAAAGAAGAAGTATCTCTGTCGGCTTCGAAAATCAAGATTGCCGGAGGAGAGATTGAAATAAAAGGAAAAGGTTCCTGGCAGGGCGGAAAAATCAAAATCAATTGATGTATGACTGACGAAGAAAAAAAACGCCGACGCATCTCTTTTTATGAATTGGGCACTCATAAATACAGACTGACGCTCGACGGGGAGATGCAGGTAAACACGATGAACGTCAAAAGTACGGTGTCCAACAATTTTGTTTTACAGGTGAAGGAAGTGGACGAAACAGAGGCTGTGATCGATTTGGTTACTTATGATAAGGAAATGATAGCCTGTACAAACCCAGCCTTCAAGGAGATGTTTGCCGTAACCCGGCAGTTGGAAATGCTGTATGACGAGATGACGGTACGTTTATCATTAGAAGGCGAAGTGCTGGATATTTATAGTATGGATATTTTCGAAGAAAAGTGGCAACGGCTTAAGAATGAAAATGTCCCGTATTTCGGGGAATCTACGGATATTGAAGATTTCTTTAAACTGAATGCGGAAAATGTATCGAATAAAGATTTCTGGATAAACATTTTAAACGAACAGGAGTTTTTCTTTTTGTTTTTTCAGTTAGGAGGCTATGGTCAGAAATATGCCTATGTAAAAGATATTTACCGTTACAATGCTTTCAGGAACAATAAGCTCAAATGGGAGATCGTTTCTTCTCCCTACGAGACGGACAGAGCCACGAATAGAAAGCGGGTAGATATAGAAGGCTGGTTTAATGCCGGAAAAGGGTGGTTGAAAGAATCTTACGGGAAAATGCCAATGTTGGCGGATGTCAAATTAGATCCTCATTTTGCCATCGACGCTTTTTATGTCTTCGACTACAATACGGGATGGATAAGCGAAGCCGGTATTACGATAGAAGAGATTGCCCATCCGTCTATCCTTTTCCATAAGATGAATTATAAATTGAGTTTAATATCGTAAAGGTTCATGGCAAATAATATCATCTTTGACGAGAGTCATTATTTCATGTGTACGAACGGCTTGAAGCCCGCACGGATGAAAAGTAACCAGACCGTGCTTTACCGTGAGGATGGCAATTATTACCTTACGGTATACAGCTTGAAATGCAAGGGCTTGGATTTCTCCTGCCGTTGGGCCGCCTTAGTGATGGCTATTGTTGGGGCAGTCATAGCACTGCTGTTCTCCTGTCCTGCTGGCTGGGTTCTTTTAGCGGCTCTTGGCGGAGCGGCTGCGGGTGCCTGTCTGGGCACTGCCATTTGCGGTGATATGGCGGCTATAATGCGTATTTGGGTGGTTATAAAGGCCGATGCGTCAATAAGCGGATACGATATGGTTTCCAATAAAATGACACCTCAGTTGGAATGTGGTGTTTTTAGCGGTGTTATTTCTTATGTTCCAAATGTAAAGACTGTTTTTGACGAATATTTCATATTTGCATACAATATACTCGGAGCAGGTCTTGAGGGTTTTATGTATGCCTATGCATTCAGAGGGGCAAGATTGCTGCTGAATGCTCCTAAGACTTTTTTATGTAACTTTGCGGCGAATTTTCTGAAATCGTGGTCGCTGACGGGCGTTGTATTCAGAGGGGCTTTTGCAGAAATTGCACGAAGGGATACTTATTACAATTCGGAAACCGAAGGGCATGACCGTGAAAAAGAAAATACTGCCTTTGCCAAAGCGTTTTTCTTTGAGCGTGCCGTTGCGGAAAATATTCACGAAGCGGTAACATCGGATGAGGAGAACGCCTGGAAGAAAGGTTTTAATATAGCCAAGAGTGTAGCTCCTGTTCTGTTAATGGGCGGTATTCAGGGTGGCAAAAAAGTCGGAAATAAAATACTTGATGCAACCCAATCCGATGTTGTTGCAGCAGCCAAAGAGACTGTTCCGGCAAAGATAGCAGAACAAGTAAAGAAGGGGATCAATGCTGCTAAAGAATACCGAACCCAACTCAGAAGCCAAAGTAAAGGGACAGGGGCAGAAGAAATTAATAGAAGTTGGTACAACCAAGATGGGAGTATGAATTGGCCTCCTAATGATGGGGCTATTTCTGGCACTGAAAAAATAATAACTTTAGAACCAAATATGAAATTAGGTCGATATGGAGAAGTTAAACCCAATAGTTGTTACACTACTGAAACAGGTGTAAATCCAGATAAATTATCATTGCCACCGACGACAGACCCAACTATATATTCCGAATATATAGTGAGAAAACCTATTCCTAATACAACTCAGGCAAAAATTGCACCATGGGGAGATTCTCCAGGAGGAGGGAAACAATATAAACTAGCAGAACCTATATCTAAATTAGAAGAACAAGGCTATATTCAACGAATAAAATAAAGTAAGATGGAAAAGTTTTTATCTACAAAAGAAATTGCACGAAAAATTTTAGATATAGTGCACGAAAAATTGGGAATTGTGAATATCCCAATAGAGTTCGATTCCCCCAAAAACACAAGTAAGGAAGGTACTTATGTTTTTTCAGAAAATAACATATATCATTATATGTTTATTGAAAAAGGCAAGATACGTTTTGATAATAAGTATACAAGTTTTTTTGATATATCTTACATCATCTTAAAGGATGTTATTTCTCCTATCGCAAAAGATTATGAATTTAAGAATCGAAATGACAAACAGGATTTTCGTCGTATATGGTTCTCTAAAGAGTTAGATTTGTGGGCTTTATTTGGGAGAGACTTTTATGAGAGAGCGAAACAGGAAATGGATGAAATTTTATTAAATCATCCATATATCGATGAATAAAGGATATGTATAAAAAGCATTATATTAACCCAACGTCTCTGTTTTGTGAAATTAAATTCGCCTGCATATTGATGGCTCTATGTTGATTTGAGTGGGTAATGGAAATTCCTTCCTCCGTTTATGTAGTATACCATATCCATAAAGTTATTCAGATTTGCGTATCCTCTAGCTATTCTTTTGGCCAATTGTACTTTAGAGTTAAGACTTTCCAATACCCCATTTGTGATAGTTCCTTGCTCAAAGAATGTCTTTATG
>JBHAEC010000014.1:0-4134 GCA_041855385.1 Veillonellaceae bacterium | reverse complement strand
GCGCTATGAAGCCGGTAAACCTCTCACTTTTCGCTATATGCCGCCGGGAGCATCCAATCTGCCGGTACGACTTCTCTTTATTCCCGTAGCACCGGAAAAGGAAAAGAAAAGATAGAAACCGTCATGTTTTTAGCCGAAATACATGGGGGTAAAGAAGCGGTATAATCTTGACACATGCTGTACGTATTCGGTATAATGAGTAAAGAATATAAGTGAGGTACGAGAGACCTTCCGCATTCTTTGTACTATGAACCTTTTAAGTTAGTCCTGTGAGGCTAGTAAGGGAAGATAGCTGACTTTATTTTGTCATGTCTATGATAGACCTCTTGCCTTTGGGCAGAGGTCTTTTTTTGTGCCTATACCTTGGTATAAGGAGGATGTAAATGGAACAAGTAAGTCTAAAGGGAAAAAGCTTAATCGGCTTGCAGCATGCAAGCAAGGAAGAGATTGAACTCATCCTTCGCGTGGCGAAGAAGATGAAGAAAGTGGTGTTGTCGGAAGACAAAAAAATTCCTTTTCTTAAGGGCAAGTCGATCATTAACTTGTTCATGGAGCCCAGTACGAGGACGAGGAGTTCCTTCGAATTAGCAGGAAAGTACTTGGGGGCTGATGTCATCAACTTGACGCCAAGCGGAAGCTCCATGACAAAGGGTGAGAGTTTTAGAGATACGCTTCTTACTGTTTCCGCAATGGGCACTGATGCGATTGTAATGCGTCACAAGGAAGAGGGGGCACCGTTGTATGCGACAAAAGCAGTATCTCCCGTCATTGTCAATGCCGGAGATGGCGCTCATGAACATCCTACACAGGCATTACTTGATATGTATTCTATTTTGGAAAAGAAACCTTCCCTTGAAGGGCTTAAGGTCGTTATTGTCGGAGACATCATGCATAGCCGTGTGGCTCGCTCCAATATATACGGTTTGAAAAAAATGGGTGCTGATGTGCATTTGGCGGGGCCACGCACATTAATCCAGCCGGAAATGGAAAAAATGGGAGTTACCTTGCACTATGATGTAAGAGAAGCCGTTAAAGATGCGGATGTAGTCAACGTACTGCGCATACAGCTGGAGAGAATGAGCTCCGGTTTTTATCCGACGAATCGCGAATATGCGAGAATTTTCGGTATTAATAAAGATGTACTTAAAGCAGCTAAGCCGGATGTAACAATTTTACACCCCGGACCTATGAACCGGGGTCTTGAAATTTCTCCGGATGTGGCGTACTGGGATCAATCCATGATTCAGGAGCAGGTATGTAACGGTGTGTCGGTGCGCATGGCGGTGCTCTATTTAACAATCCACGGAGGTGACGGCAGTGAATTGGCTGATTAAAAACGGAATTATTATCAATCCCGCAAAGAAGCAACATGAAGTGGGGGATATTCTCATAAAAGACGGAAAAATAGCGGCAATGGGGCCAAGCCTAGAGGCTGAAGGAACGGAAATTTTCGATGCAACAGGCCTTGTTGTTTCCCCGGGGCTAATCGATATGCATACTCATCTGCGTGAGCCCGGTCAAGAAGCCAAAGAAGATTTTCACTCCGGTACACAGGCGGGAGCGGCCGGAGGATTTACCCGAGTAGTAACGATGGCAAATACGACTCCTGTAGTAGATAATGCGGCACTGGTGAGAGGACTTCGTAAGCAAGCAGAACTTACGGGTGTTATTAAGGTAGAGTTTTTTGGTGCTATCAGCAAGGGACTGAAAGGTGAAGAGCTCGCCGAAATGGGTGACATGGCGGAGGCCGGCGTGGTAGGATTTTCTGACGACGGACACTATGTGGAGAACGCTTCATTTATGCGCCGTGCCCTTGAATATTCCAGCATGTTTAATCGCATTGTAGTGGACCATGCGGAAGACATTACCTTATCTCATGAGGGACATATGCATGAGGGCTTTGTATCCTGCGAGATGGGAGTGACGGGAAGACCTGCTGTTTCTGAAGACATAGCGGTAGCAAGGGATATTATGTTGGCGGAAATGACAGGCGGACATATTCATATCGCCCATGTCAGCACAAAACAGGCCGTAGATATGGTAAGGCAAGCAAAAGCAAAGGGAATAAAGGTGACTTGCGAGGTGACGGCCCAACATCTTTCCTTTACCGATGAGTACTTAAGAGAATATAATCCGGCCTTTAAAATGGCTCCTCCTATACGTTCGGAAGATCATCGCCAAGCTCTTCTGGAAGGGGTAAAAGATGGTACCATTGATGCTATTATCACGGATCACGCACCGCATGCCTTTGAAGAAAAAGATGTGGAGTTTTGCTGTGCACCCAACGGTTTCAGCGGGCTTGAAACTTCGCTGGGAGCTGTGCTCACTAATACATATCATACGGGAATCCTTTCCTTAGATGAGATTGTCAATCTTATGAGCACGAAACCGGCGGCGCTGCTAAACCTTGATGCAGGTGTTCTGGAAGTGGGAAAAGCGGCAGATATTACTGTATTTGATCCGCACAAATTGTGGAAGGTAGAGAGAGAGAACTTCTATACAAAAGGTAAGACAAGCCCCTTTGATGGCATGGAACTAAAGGGCAAGGCAGTATTAACGATGGTAGACGGTGAAGTGGTGATGAGGGAAGGAGTCGTGTTACGATGAAGGGAAAGTTGGTACTAGCCAATGGTTGCGTGTTTTATGGAGACTTGTTGGGAGAAACGGCAACTGTAGGAGAGGTCGTATTTAATACGGGAATGACCGGTTATCAGGAGATTTTGACCGATCCGTCTTACGCAGGGCAAATCATTACGCTTACTTACCCCCTCGTTGGAAATTACGGTACCTTTTCCGCTATTGAGCAGGCAAAAAAATGTCACTGTAACGGATTTATCATTGGCGAGCTTTGCGAACATCCCAACAATTGGCAAATGGATGGGAATCTGAACGAATACTTGAAGAAAGAGGGGATTACCTGCCTTTATAATGTGGATACGAGAGCGATTACTCGAGCGATTCGAAGCCAAGGTGTAATGAAGGGGATTTTGGTGCCTGCCGAGTACACGGACGAAGAGTGTAAGGCTCTCATGGAAGGTGAGCTTTCCCGTGATTTGGTGAAGAAGGTAACGGTTCAGAAGGTAGAAAAAGAAGGAGAGGGAGAGTTTAAGGTAGCGGTTATCGATTTCGGCGTTAAAAGGAGCATTTTAGACGGGCTTCTTTCGGTAGGATGCGAGCTCACGATTTTCCCTGCTACGGTTAAGGCGGAAGAAGTTCTTAAGGTCAATCCGGATGGAATTTTCCTATCAAATGGACCGGGCGATCCTAAGGATTTATCCTTTGCTATTGAAGAAGTAAAAAAATTACTGGGGAAAAAGCCTATTTTCGGTATCTGTATGGGACACCATGTAACGGCGTTGGCTCTTGGGGGCGATACCTATAAAATGGTATTCGGTCACAGGGGATCCAATCATCCTGTACAGGACTTGCGTACAGGTCGAGTTTATATTACCTCTCAAAATCATGGTTATGCGGTAGATGAGATTAGTTTATCCCAAGAAGAGGTAGAAATCACGCACCGCAGCGTAAACGATAATACCGTAGAGGGATTGCGCCACAAGAAGATGCCAATAATGACGGTGCAATATCATCCGGAAGCATCACCGGGCCCGACAGATAATACATACCTATTTGATGAATTTAAGGCGATGATGAAAGGGGAATAAGGATGAAGCTTAATTTAAAAAAAGTATTGGTAATCGGCTCCGGCCCAATCATCATCGGTCAAGCAGCAGAATTTGATTATGCGGGAACACAGGCTTGTCGATCTCTTCGTGAAGAGGGATATGAAGTGGTACTTATAAACTCCAATCCTGCTACCATCATGACAGATACGGATATCGCCGACCGCGTTTATGTAGAGCCCATAACATTGGAGTTCGTGACGGAAGTTATAAAGAAGGAACGCCCCGACGGATTGTTGGCAACCCTTGGCGGTCAGGTAGGCCTTAATATGGCTGTAGAGCTGGCAAAAGCCGGAGTTTTGGAAGAGTATAAGGTACGATTGTTGGGGACGACCCTTGAAGCCATACAGCAAGCAGAAGATAGAGAGCTTTTTAAGGCGGCTATGCAAGCGATTCATCAACCTGTGCCTGAGAGTGATATTTTTGAGGACGTAGACAGTGCACTTGCTTT
>JBHAEC010000013.1:0-9558 GCA_041855385.1 Veillonellaceae bacterium | reverse complement strand
GATTTTCAGTCCGTTGCTCTACCGACTGAGCTACCGAGGCACGTTGAGGGTAAAAAAAAGTGGCGACCCCGAACGGATTTGAACCGTCGATCTTCGCCGTGACAGGGCGACATGTTAACCGCTACACCACGGGGCCGCATTTCCTGAACAAGTCAGGTGCTTTAATAGTATAACACAAATGAAAGCATGGGTGCAAGAGGAGGGGGAAGAAAATTTCTTCGCCCCATCTTGCGTACCGGTTTAATTCTCGAAGAGTATGTCAATAGCCGTCATTACCATCGCTTTGGCGCCGATGAGAGAGCATTCTTTACCCTCCATAGAACCGGCGGCGCAGGCAAACTCGGGTGTATGTGCATCTATTCCGGTACCGATTTTAATGCAAGGGTGAATGGTACGAGTGACATAACTTACATTGCCTACATCTGTCGATCCCGTTGCGTAGTCGGTGCCCTTAATTTGATAGGGTTCGCCTAGATGGGTTAAATTCTCTCCGAAGTAGGAGTCAAGCACAGAATCATTGCGTAGATCCATAAAAAGCGGCTCATAATGATGGAGCTTTACTTCTGTTCCTGTTCGTTTGGCCACAGTTTCTGCCAAAGCATAAACGGCAGGAAGCATGGTGTTTTGCAGGTAATCCACCGATAGAGCGCGAACCGCTGTTTTCATGGTCGCCCTGGCGGGGATTACATTCGGTGCAGAACCGCCATCTGTGATGATGCCACCTAAAATATGGGGCTCCGTAAAGGTTTTCTTCAATTCCTTTAGCTCCGAATAAAATTCAATTAATGCATCCAGGGCATTAATGCCGAAATGTGTGCGGCTTGCTATATGTGCCGGTTCTCCTAAAAATGTTACTTCCAGCGGATGTGTAGCATAAGAAGTACCACTGATTTGGCTGATTTCATCAGGATGGACAATCATGGCGGCATCCATCTTGTCAAAGATGCCGGCATCCGACATATACACTTTACCTCCGATTGTTTCCTCTGCGGGGCAACCAAAGAGGTGAGATGTTGCTTTATCTCCGGCTACCTCAGCAAGTGCTGTAGCGGCGCTTATGCTCATCATGGCGATGAGATTATGTCCGCAAGCATGTCCAAGTTCAGGCAGGGCATCATATTCAGCTAAAAAGGCAATATGGATAGGCCCATCTCCTTTTTCGGCCTTAAAGGCGGTCGGAAGAGACGGCACCTCTTCAAGAGGTGCCGTAACGGTAAATCCAAATTCTTTCATTGTTGTTGTGAGAAACTGTGCGGCAAAGAACTCCTTTTCTCCCACTTCCGGATGGGCATGAAGCTCATCTGCGATGCGAAACCATTTCTCTTTGTGTGTGTCAATGTATTGACAAGCTTGTTGTTTTAGCAGTTCTTTTGTCATTATTCGATATAAGCTTCCTTAAAGTCAACCAATGCCAAGATAGACCACGCATAACCTTTGATATATGGACGGGCAATATAGGGATGAGTAGAGTATGCAACAGGCATAATTACGGAATCTTGGAAAAGAAGTTTTTCCGCTTCGTGCATAGCTGTCATCCGAGCTGCCGGATCCTGTGTCATATCGGACATCTTAACAAAGGCGTTATAGGTTGGGTTGTTATAAAGTGCGTCGTTTTCAGGGTCGGAGAAGACGCTGATAAAAGTCATAGGATCTGCATAGTCTCCTACCCAGTTTGCACGGGCGATTTGGAATTCTCCACGGTTACGGGATGCCAAAAAAACTTTCGTTTCTTGGTTCATAAGCGTCACGTCAACGCCAAGGTTTTTCTTGAGCATAGCCTGTACGGCTTCCGCTAATGCTTTGTGTGTTTCATTAGTATTATAAAGCAAAGTTACTTTAGGGAACGGATTACTTTCGTTGTATCCCGCTTCTTTAAGCAACCTTTGTGCTTCCGCTACATCTTCTTTTACATAGTTTCCGCCTTCTTCACGGAAGTCTTTGCCTGTTGCAGGGTTGATCATTCCCGGAGGAACCAGTGCATAAGCGGCTTTTTTGCCACCTTTCATAACATTTTTAACCAATGCTTCGCGTTCTATGGCCATAGAGAAGGCTTTGCGAACAAGAGGATTATCGAAAGGTGCCTTTTGTGTGTTGAATACATAGTAAGTCAAGGAAGAAATAGGCGTTATTTTCATAATGCCTTCCTTGGTGAGGCGATCCTGTTCAGGTCCGGGTGGTTCGGTCATCATGTTCGCCTGATTGCTCTCTACCATGTTAAGACGAGTTGCTTGCGATTCGCTGATGGGCCATTCCATACCGGCTAATTTTACCTTGCCTTTATCCCAGTAATGATCATTCTTTTTAAATTTCAATTCGGAGCTATGCTTCCATTCCGTTAATACGAACGGCCCGTTTGATACAAGCCCTTTTGCGTCGGACGCCCATTTTGTCGGATTTGCCGATACCACCTTTTCAGGAACGGGATAGTAAGCGTGGAAAGCTGTCAGCCCCAGGAAGTATGGTGCAGGCGTTTCCAGTACGACTTGTAATGTGCGCTTATCTATGGCTTTAACACCCAGATCTGCGGCAGCTGCCTTTCCTTTATAGAAAGCTTCCGCATTTTTGATAGGGTAGAGCATGTAGGCATTTTGAGATGCCGTTGCAGGAGTCAGCACGCGTGTCCACGCATATAAGAAATCAAGTGCCGTTACTTCGCTACCGTCGCTCCACTTTGCGTCCTCACGGAGGTAGAAGGTGTAAGTTAAACCGTCGGGGGAAATATCCCAACGCTTTGCTACGCCGGGTTGTGGTTGATCCTTCGCATCCAGGCGAACCAATCCTTCGAAAATTTGCAGTTCTACTTGCGATTCGGGAAGACCCGTACTCAAGGCCGGATCAAGAGTCGCCGGTTCTGTTTCCAATACGTACTTCACTGTGTCAAGTTTGGCATCCTTGGCGCCGCAACCAACGGCAAAAACGAGCGTTAGCGCAAGACAGAGGATACCGAGTAAGCGGTACATTTTCATGTCATAACCTCCATGTCTACTAAATTTGTGTTGACCATACTGATAAGGGCTTTAATATGCTTCTGTCAATCACATGCACGGTTTAATTATATACCAATATGAAATAGGGTAAAAGAGGAAAGGCCCGCTTTTGCCATGTATACATAAAATAGTCTCCTACACTCTATGACAAGCTACGAAGCGGCCAGGTTCTTTTTCCATGAGAGTAGGACAGTCCTCGGCACATCGCGGTTCCGCTTTTTCGCAACGCGGATGGAAGGGACATCCGCAGGGCGGATGAAGAGGGCTGGGCACTTCTCCTGACAAGGTGCTTTGCTGTACTATGTGCGGTGTAGGTTTGGGGATGGATCCGATAAGAGCTTTTGTATAGGGATGAAGAGGCCTTTTAAATACGGAGTCGCTGGGACCCAATTCTACAAGGCGGCCTAAATACATTACCCCTATCTGATGACTGATATGGTGCACCATGGCTAAGTCATGGGCGATAAATAAATAAGACAGGCCCAATTGTTGTTGCAAATCTTTTAAGATGCTGACAATTTGCACTTGGATCGACACATCAAGAGCTGATATAGGTTCGTCGCAAATGATGCAAGACGGATTTACCGCTAATGCACGGGCGATGCCCACGCGTTGGCGTTGACCGCCACTGAATTCGTGAGGGAAGCGCTGTCCCTGTTCGGCGTTAAGGCCTACCAACTCCAGAAGCTCTTTTGCGCGAAGACGGCGTCCCCCGGAATCTGAAATCTTACGAATAACCAGCGGTTCCGTTATGATCTCTTCCACAGTCATACGCGGATTTAAGGAAGCGTAAGGATCCTGGAAAATCATTTGCACATGGTCTCTCAGTGAGCGTAGTTGCTCCTTGGTTTCAACGACTTCTCCTTTATAGAGAATGGTACCGGATGTTTTGGGGTATAGTCCTAACAAGGTACGACCGAAAGTAGACTTTCCGCATCCCGATTCTCCCACAAGCCCTACGGTTTGTCCTGCAGGAATTTGTAAAGATACCTCCTGTACAGCATGAATGACGGTAGATGCCTTGCCCCAAAAATTCTTGTCTACAAAAAAAGACTTGGAAAGGTTTCGTGATTCCAGTAGGCAGCTCATACATGGGCCTCCTTTCGTTCCGGGCTATATAACCAGCAATAAACCTTGTGGTTCGGACTGATTTCAAAACAGGGAGGCGCTTCTGTGGCACAGACTTTCATGGCCTGTGGACAGCGCGGATGAAAGCGACAGCCGGTAGGCAGATGAAACAGATCCGGCGCATGGCCGCCAATCCCGGTCAGAGTGCTTTTCTCTTCATCCGGATTGGGAAGAGAAGCAAGGAGTCCCTTCGTATAAGGATGCGCCACATGGTCAAAAATATCCGTCACAGAGGCTTCTTCTACAATACGGCCACTATACATGACGATAACGCGTTGGCAGAGTTGTGCGATAATCCCCAGATTGTGGGAAATGAGTAAGGTAGCCATGTTTATTTCCTTTTGGAGTGTGCGCAAAAGGGTAAGGATTTGCGCTTCTGTTGTCACATCAAGAGCCGTTGTCGGTTCATCGGCAATGAGAATCTGCGGGTTACAGGCTAATGCAATGGCAATCATGCATCGCTGCCTCATTCCTCCGGATAATTCGTGGGCGTACTGGTGTAAGCGCTTTTCCGGCGAGGAGATGCGTACCTGTTTTAGTAGTTCTAAGGCCCTGGACATTCCTTCCTGTTTTGTAGCACCATGGTGAAGACAAAGCCCTTCTGCAATTTGCTCTCCGATGGTCATAACGGGATTGAGGGAGGTCATGGGGTCTTGGAAGATCATGCCAATCCTTTTGCCGCGAACAGAATTCATTTCCTGATCCGAGTATTGCAATAAATCGCTATTTTCCAAATAGATGTGGCCATTTTTATACACCGTAATCTTAGGTGGATGGAGCTGCAATATGCTTTGTGCCGTTACGGATTTGCCACACCCCGACTCTCCTACGATACCGAGTGTTTCCCCCGGATAAAGGGACAGAGATACTCTGTCTATGGCCTCAAGTTCTCCCGCATAAGTGTGAAAGGCAACGGTTAAATCTTTGATGCGTAATACCGGTTCCATTAGTGACCTCCTTTCTGCGTGCGCGGATCGAGGGCGTCACGGAGCCCATCTCCCAAGAAATTAAAGCCCAGCATGGTAAGACTGATGGCAGCGGCAGGAAACAAGAGCTGGAAGGGATGTGCTCTAAGACTGGTAATCCCTTCGGAGGCAAGTACTCCCCAGCTGGCCATGGGGGCAGATACTCCAAGGCCGATAAAGCTTAAGAAGGCTTCTGTAAATATTGCTTCCGGGATAGAAAGCGTGAGTGCTACGATGGTAGGACCCAAGCAGTTCGGCAATAGATGGCGATATAGGATACGCCAGTTGCCGGCTCCGATGGATCGGGCGGCGAGTACATATTCCTGTTGCTTAAGACCGAGGATTTGTCCGCGGACAATACGAGCCATGTTAAGCCAATACGCAATACCAAGGGCGATAAAGATATTAGTCAGCCCCGGCTCTAAGAGAACCATAAGTAAAATTACATAGAGGATGAGGGGAATTGCATAGAGGATATCTACGATATTCATCATTATGCGATCTACACGCCCCCCCAGAAGGCCGGCAATGCCCCCGTAAATTACCCCTATAAAAAGATTAATAATGCTGGCTACAAAGCCGATGGAGAGAGAGATTCGAGCCCCATAAAGAACGCGTACAAAAATATCTCGCCCCAAGGCATCCGTACCGAACCAGTGTTCGGCGGAGGGAGCTTCGTTTACTCTGGTCAAATCCTGGTCGGCATAAGAGTAAGGCGAAAACCAAGGCCCTACGATAGCGGCAAAGATCATGAAGATGACGATACCAAGACCTATCATGGCCATTTTGTTGGATTTTAGACGAGCCCAGCCGGCAGCACGAAGGCTTGGCATAGGGGTCTTTGCGATTACTTCCTCATGTGTTGTTAAGGGGGAGAAATCTCTTGGCGTGGTATTCATTATTGCTCCTCCTTGTTACCGATTAATGTAATTCGCGGATCCAAAAGAGGATATACCAAATCAACGATAAGATTTAGCAGTACCACGAGAAAACTGTAAAAAATGGTAATCCCCAAGATAACCGTGTAATCGCGATTGTAGATACCCAAAACAAAGTTGCGACCAAGGCCGGGAATTGCAAAAATATTTTCGATGACAAAGCTCCCCGTCAGGAGACCGGCAGCTAAGGGGCCGATGTAACTTACTACGGGAAGCAAGGCGTTTCGTAAGGCGTGCTTGAAAATGAGCCGGCTCATGTGAACGCCTTTGGACCGTGCTGTTTTAATATAGTCCTGGTTGAGAACTTCCAGCAAACTGGAACGGGTCAGGCGGGTAATAAAAGCCATGGGGTGAGACGCCAAAGCAAAGGCCGGAAGAACAACCGACAAAGGACCTCGCCACCCGGCCACGGGCAAGATGGGCCACATAAAGCCGAATACATAAATGAGTAAAGTAGCTACAATAAAGCTGGGCACGGATACGCCCAAGGTAGCCCCCAACATGAGGCTATAATCTACCCAAGTGTTCATGCGCCAAGCCGTAAATGTGCCGGCCAATACACCGAAACTGACGGCAATGAGTAATCCCGATGCTCCCAACATGGCGGAGATGGGAAAACTTTCGGAAATGATTTCATTTACCGTTCGACCCGGATATTTATAAGAGGGACCTAAGTCGAAGGATATGACATTTTCCAAATAATTGGTGTATTGGGTAAACAGAGGCGCATTAAGATTGTAACGCTCCTCGATAACAGTCAGTACTTCGGGAGGCAAAGACTTTTCTTCCGTAAAGGGACCGCCCGGTACGGCGTGCATAAGGAAAAAAGTAATGGTGATAACCATCCAAAGAACAAAACAGGCACTGATAATTCTGCGCAGAATATAGTTTCCCATAAAACGACTCCTCTATTTCTATGATGTAGTGGCACTATATAAACGAATAGAGGCTTGAGCCTTGTTTATATAGAGAATGGACGAATGATAGGCTTCCAGTGTATGACGATGTCCGATACTGATTAAGGTAGTATGGGGCAACGCTTTTTTTATCTCTTGCATTAAACGCTGTTCTGTTTCTTCGTCCATGGCAGAGGTGGCTTCATCCAGGATAAGCCACTTCGGCTTCTGCCATAAAATGCGGGCAAAGGCGAGACGCTGTTGTTCTCCTAAGGAGAGGAACTGCGACCAGTCCGCTTCGTGGTCAAGCTTGGTTTTTAGATGGGAAAGCCCCACCGTGTTTAGAAGTAGTTGCAGCTCTTCGTCGGATGCGGTTACCTGCTTTGGATAGGAAAGAACGTGACGAAGTGTTTGAATAGGCATATAAGCCTGTTGGGGAATGAAAAGGATGTCTTCCCGTTTAGGAATGATGAGACTCCCCTTGACATATGGCCAAAGCCCGGCGAAGGCTTTTAGAAGAGTGCTTTTTCCTGCTCCGTTAGGCCCTTGGATAAGCAGGTGATGCCCCGGCAAAATGCGAAGGGAAAGATTCTCTACAAGCACCTCTCCGGATGGAAGGGTGAGACTCAGGTGATCCGCCTCAAACCATTCGCCCTCTCTAAGATTTAAGGTAGCCTCCGTTTCTGTGGTTTCACAGAGGAATAAGTGATCGTTAAACTCCGTGAGTCGATTTACTACGGCGCGCCATTCGGCAAAGCTTGTGTAGAGGTCGACGAAATAAGAGAGGGAATCCTGTACTTGCCTAAAGGCGGCTGCCGTTTGCATGAGACCTCCCAGGTTTAGGGTTCTCCCTAAGTATTGGGGGATGGAAACGACGATAGGAAAGATGATGGCCAGCTGAGAATAGCTGGAATTAAGCCAAACCAGCTGTTTTTCTTTTTTGATGATGCGGTAGAAATTTTCCAGTAGCGACTGAAATCGGTCACGGAGGAGTAAAGATTCTTCTTTTTCGCCACCATAGAAAGCAACACTTTGAGCGTGTTCGCGAAGTCTGATTAAAGAAAAGCGGAAATTGGCTTCATATTTTTGCTGAACATATCGAAAGCCGACAAGCTTGTAGCCCAGTTTATGTGTTACATATGTTCCCAGTATGGAATAGAAGATAGCTACCCAAACGATATAGCGGGGAATGGTGATGGCTATGCCTCCCAGGGAAAACTGCAAAGGGCCCGAGAGGCCCCAAAGTATGGCTACAAAGGAGATAAAGAGGAGCAGGTTATTGGTTAATCCTACGGTAAATTTCAGGAAATAGTCGATAAACAGCTTTATGTCTTCGCTGATACGCTGGTCAGGATTATCTGTATGTTTGTAAAACATTTGT
Organism: Veillonellaceae bacterium; assembly: GCA_041855385.1. Classification (GTDB taxonomy): domain Bacteria; phylum Bacillota; class Negativicutes; order Veillonellales; family Veillonellaceae; genus JBHAEC01. Next base: position 1,263 of record JBHAEC010000013.1, on the reverse strand, counting down.
AGATAATAATATTTTTTTCCTTCTACCCAATTATCTATGTAGTGATGTGTCATCCAACGCCTCCACTTCAGCGATAAAAGCTGGGTTATGTAAAAGGAATAAACGGCTATAATAATATAAGTGAAGGCTAAAGCGGTAAATATTCCGAGCTGTGTCATAATCTCGGGTGCATTATATTCCTGCAGTGCCGTATAAAAGGCATTTCTCCAATTGTTTAGTAAAACTTGGATGTATACATTACCGAAAACAAGGGCCAAGATAAGAGAGAGGTATAGGGCTGCTTTTTTTCTCTCTTGAGATGACCAGTAAGGTTTGGCAAGAGCGTGAATCTGCTTAAGAAAAGACATAAATTCCCCCATGAATATTTCGTGTAAATGATAAGGTCCCGCAGCAAAAGCAATACTCCTTTACCAAGGGTGACTAAATATATAAGTATGACAGAAAAGTACAATAATCTATATTTTATCATAAGGCTGTATAGTTCTGATAGGCGATTGATATGTATACAAAAGATACGGAAACGATGGCAGCATGGTATAATAAGGTATAAGGGAAAAAGAATGTGAGCAGAAAGCACATGAAACAACAAGCCTGCTCTTGTAAAAAATAGTTTGATTTAATCCGAATTTTTAGCTCTGAAAAAGGAAGTAGTGATGAAAATAAATAAAACTGTGTCAAGCGTGATGTGGCTACTGGCGATTACGGCGATGACAGTGGTGATTGTGGGCTGTGTGGGGCCCCAAAAAGTCTCCGTCCAAGAAGTAAAAAAACAGCAAATGCCCGTTGCCTATGTGGTAGAAGCTCATGCGGCGGCATTATATAAGGAAACCATTACTCCCGCCATATCGGGAATGGTGCTGGAATACAAGGTGAAAACAGGGGACGAAGTGACGGCGGGGCAAGTGGTGGCTATTTTAGACAGTACCAACTTGCAAACGCAGTTGGCCACCTTGGAACAGCAATTGGCTCAGGGAGGAACTGCGGCACAGCCACTGGCCCCTACAGCTGATATGGCACATGCTCAGGAATTGCTAAGTGCAGGGATTATTACACAAAAAGAATACCAGACATTGTTGGCCAGAAGCGGAGCATCCACATCCGGTGGAGGAGGAACCGACACGAGCGGTATTGAAACGGCTATAGCACAAATTAAGGCCAATCTGGAACAGACCCAAATTAAGGCAACCATATCGGGTAAAGTAAGTGCTATATATAATGAAGACCGGAAGATTGCTATCGAAGGGCGCCCCTTTATGGTCATTC
>JBHAEC010000012.1:0-3772 GCA_041855385.1 Veillonellaceae bacterium | reverse complement strand
CCCTCATTTGCATGCTGAAGATCGAATCGGTCCGAAATGAAACCATAGAGCGTCCAACCCATAAAGGTTACTATGGAGCCGTATGTCATGGCTTCGAAGCCGGAAGCGTACAGCGCATAGAGGCTATATAAAGATCCTATGAAGGCAATGATTGTTGTAGTGCGCAATTCTGATCCGACTTTTTGAGCAGCTTTCAAAATAACAATGATTGCGGCCATAGACAAGAGGTAAGGGATGATGTTCGTAACAACTGCCAAGTTTACAAGCATTTCAAACTGTTGGCTTAACGATGGACTGATTGTCATCAAACTCATAGCGGATTGAATTATTGTAATCGTTACCATACCCACGACAGGAGCATCTTTGGAGGTTATTTTACTGAAGAGTTTAGGGAAATATCCTTCGTCAGCAGATTGTTTAAATACATTGGCGATGGTAAACTGCCATCCTAAAAGCGATCCGAAGCAAGACATTACCATTAATCCCATAACCAATTTGCCTATAGTGGGATCAAACACACTCGCAAAAGCAAGTCCGAAAGGTGCGTTACTGTTTACAAGCTCGTTTGCAGGGACAATACCGAAGATAATGTTTGTCGACAGTATATAAATCGCAGCGGTGCCCAATGTGCCACCCAAAACGGCTTTTGGCACATTTTTCTCCGGGTTATCAACTGCTTCCGAATTGGCACACGCCGACTCCAAACCTAAAAATGCCCATAAAGTCATGGCTATAGAATTGGTTGCTGCTTCTCCGAAAGGCATATTATTTACATTCCAATTTGTAAAGTATAGGTCAGTGGAGAAAAAATACCATCCTGCAGTAGAAATTACAAATACCGGTGCGATAACACCCCATACGGTAAAACTTGAAATTCTACCGGTAATACTTGCTCCGCCGAAATTTAAAGCGGTAGCAAGCCAAAGAGTGAAAATTGTCCAAATACAAGTGCTAAAAGGAGTTAAATCGGCTTCAAGGAAGGTTGCTCCGTAACCTACAGCCGAGATGGCAATAGCGATGTTGGCAATTAATAATGATACGCCATAGGTGTAGTTGGCCATAAAGTTTCCCGATTTGCCGAAGGAATACTCTGCATAACCGCCCATGCCCCCACCTTTTTTGCTATACATACCGCATTTTGCAAAAGCATATGCGAGAGCCATTGAACCAACAGCTGTAATGAGCCAAGAAACGATCGAAAGGGATCCAACTTGAGCCAATTTTGTGGGAAGCATGATAATTCCCGAACCCATCATGTTAACGGCAGTTAATATGGTGAGTTGTAAAACGCTCATTTTATTTTTACTTTTATCCATGATGTGTACCTCAATTATTTCTCAAATTCTTTTTTTAGAACATAACCAAAGGCTTTTTTACGACCGTCCTCTTGCGTCGTAATGTATACACCTTGGATTTCCGGTGCAAAGCCGGGAAGTTCGTTAATGCCTTCTTCTAATGCCAGGAAGTAATCGCGTGCCGTTTCGGACCATCTTTCACCGGGTTGTACGCAGAGTACCCCTGGAGGATAAGGCAAAGCACCTTCTAATGCAATTCGGCCTACCGCTTCAGTAAGAGGAACTAACTCGCCTTCTCCGCGAACGAAAGCATAATTTGCTTCTTGCGGTGTTTGGACATATTCCGGTAAATAATCATGTAAGAATAGTCGTTTCTGTAAGGTACTTACATTGCGGTTTTTATAGAAGTCGTGCATTTCTTGGCAAAGTCTACGAATAGTATATCCTTTATACTTATCAAGATTTGCATAATAAATGCCGGGCAACACATCCTGCATAGGTGCGTCGGCCTCAATGAGTTGCTCGAAGCGTATTAACTGGGCTACGAGATCGTCCATCTTAGTTTTGCTTTCTGCAGGAGTCATGAGGAATAGAATGGTATTTAAATCGCATTTTTCAGGGATAATGCCGTGTTCGCGAAGATAATTAGCTAAAATATTTGCGTGAATACCAAATTCTTCATATTCTCCCGTTTCAATATTAATCCCCGGTGTAATAAGTTGGAACTTACAAGGATCAATAAAGTATTGTCCTGCACCATATCCGTCAAAAGAGTGCCATTTTGCACCGGGTTCAAAGGCAAAGTATGCAATATCGTTTGCCATTTTAGCGGTTTCGCCTTCCTGCCATTTCTTGCCGTTTACTACAGGTGGCACTAATGGTCGCAGGTACTTGCAATTGTTAAGGACTGCTTTTCTTGCTTCGATAGTAACTTCTACGCAATCTTTCCAAAGTTCTCGACCTGCTTCTCCTTCGTGAATTTTGGCGTTAATATCAAGAGCGGCAAAGAGCGGATAGAATGGGGAAGTGGATGCATGCATCATAAAAGCATTGTTTAAGCGTTTATGATTTACATAGCGATCTTGCCCCTTAATATGAGAATCTTTTTTATGTACTTGCGAAGTTTGAGAGAATCCGGCTTGTTGTTTATGCACGGATTGAGTAACTAAGATTCCCGGATCATTTGGACCTAATTCAAGAAGAAGAGGGCTGCAATCTTTCATCATTGGAATAAATTGTTCGTATCCTACCCAAGCAGAATCGAAAAGGATATAATCGCATAGATGTCCGATTTTATCTACTACTTGGCGAGCGTTGTAGATAACGCCGTCATAGGTACCCAGCTGAATAACAGCCAAGCGAATAGGACGCTCTGCTTTTGCCTTTTCAGGCATTCTTTTTGCTACCAAAGAGCGGATATATTTTTCGTCAAAGCAGTGCTCCAAAATGCCCCCTATGGAGCCGAAAGGGTTCCTTGCCGTTTCTAAATAGATAGGCGTAGCTCCGGCTTGGACAAGAGCACCATGACTTACCGATTTATGGTTGTTGCGATCATATAAGATGATGTCTCCGGGAGCAAGCAATGCATTAAGAACCATTTTATTCGACGAGGATGTGCCGTTTAAAACGAAGTAGGTTTTATCCGCATTAAATACTCTTGCCGCATGTTGTTGTGCATCGCAAGCAGGTCCTTCATGGATTAAAAGATCGCCCAGTTTAACGTCGGCATTGCATAAATCACTGCGGAAAATATTTTCTCCGTAGAAGTTATAGAACGCACGCCCTGCCGGATGTCTTGCAAAGAATTGTCCTCCCTGATGTCCGGGGCAATCAAATTGAGAGTTACCGCTTTCTACATAGTTTGCAAGTGCACGGAAGAAAGGCGGTAAAATGTCCGACTCATATTTATTTGCAGCAGCTTCGATCTGCTTTTTATATAATTCGTGATTTACTTCATTAATATCAACGATTCGAGTGACTTTTCCTAAAAATTCAGGATTAACAGCACCATCTTGTACTTTAATCAAAAATACGGGAATCTTTAACGCTTCAATTAACGGATGGCTTATCTGATCTTGATCCATATCGGTAATCACAATAGCAGCTACATCGGAGAAGTCTGTACTTCTAATGTCTACAGTTGCTCTTGTTGAAATTGTTTCGAATAGATCTTTAGCTTTCTCAGAAAGCGCAATCTTTAGGTGATTCATAATTATCCCTCCCAATACCAGGCACAGTTGTCGACGACTACTGAAAAATAAGTTTGAGCTCATCTTCATCTTATAATGGAGAAAAGCAAAAAACAAATGAATCTTTATCAAGAGCATGCAACTTAAATGGGGGCAAAATTCTTTTATTTTTTTCTACATTCTATATTATGTGTATTTATGAAATCTTTTTACTAACAGGTTATCCTATAAATTCTATAGGATAATCCTTGTTGTAGTCATATTTAACTAATAGAGAACAAACTTAGT
>JBHAEC010000011.1:0-10799 GCA_041855385.1 Veillonellaceae bacterium | reverse complement strand
GCCGGAATGTCTCTGGTATCCCTTAGTGTCCCTCAAGAAAAGGTAGGGAAGGCTTTAGGGATATATCAAACGGGAGTCATCGTAGGTGGCGTCGTAGGCCCATTATTAGGGGGGCTCATGGAAAGCTGGGTTGGTATGCGGCCGGCCTTTTTGCTGGCTGGACTGGTGCTTTCAATAGTAACGGTAGCGGTTATTTTTCTCGTAAAAGAACCTGAACTTGTAGTAGATGATTCCGCCAGGAATAAAGAAGACTCCTCTCTCTGGGAGGATATTAAAGAAGTTCGACTGTATCCTAAGGCGCTTACTCTATTGTGGATTGCTCTGATTACACAGGCGGTACTCAATATGTTAAGTCCGATTATGGCTTTATACATAGGAAAGCTAAGGGGAACTATGGAAGGAGTATCTACTCTTGTAGGCATTGTTTTAAGTTCCGGTGGCTTGGCGGGTGCCCTTGTGTCAGCCAAATGGGGAGCTTTAGGACAGCGAAACGGTTATTTTAAGATTATGTCAATGGCCATTCTCGGAACAGGGAGCTTTATTTTTTGCCAGTATTTTGCTTCTCGTGTATGGGGATTCGGTGCATTACAGATTTTGGTGGGCATTTTTACCGTGGGAATCGCCCCTTTGATTAGCGCCGCTTTGGCGGCCACAACTCCTCCATCTTATAGAGGGCGCATATTTGGATTGTTTGCCACTTTTAATCAGCTGGGTGGCGTAATGGGCCCAATGGTGGCAGCTGTAATCACCACTTATGTGGGCATACAATATGTATTCTTGATTACGGGACTTTCCTTAGGGATATTGGGTGTTAGCCTTTATCGCCGATATGTATTGACGGGACAAGATGTATCTTAAGAAAGAGTGTGTTTGTAGTTTCAGGAGAAAAAATAATGAAAAAAATAGCGATTTTAGTTAATGAAGACACTATGCAACGCTGCACGTCCGGCGGCTGTGTCAATGCACTGCTTAAAAAAATTGATTCTTTTGCGCGTTATGAAGGAGAAGAAATTGAATTTGTAGGGCTTACGCATTCAGGTGGGGATTTGGAGCATAAATTGGCTCAGCTTAAGAAAAAAGGTGTGGACACCATCCATTTATCCAGTTGTACGCGATCCAAGAACCCTGATTATGAGGCAATTGCACGGCGTTGTGCCGAGGATTTTAATGTAGTTGGATATACCCATGGATCCGAAGTGTCGGCTAAGACCGGGGCGCCGGCCATTATTTTATCAAAAGTCGGTGGAACGGAAGAATAAGAAGATATAACTAAAAAGTATTGTTAAAGTTAAATATAAATGCGCAGAGCTCCTTCTTCGGAAAGGAGCTTTTTTATTCTGTTTTAATAATAATAACTTTAATGCATAACGGAAAAAATAACATTAGATTTAATTGACAAGCCTTGTAATAATAGATATGATTAACTGGTAAGAAGCGAAGAAGTCAGATTTTATATGGAAAAAATTGCATATATAGGATGGGTGTGGAAACACTTAATAGAGAAATCGGTACAAGCCGATGCGGTCCCGCCACTGTAACAGAGAGTAGTAATGGCATGATGTCACTGGGAATACTGGGAAGGCGTCATTACTGAATACAAAGTATTCGCTCTGGAGCCAGGAGAACTGCCTGTCTGATAATCACCGTTAAAACCTGCGAGCGATGGGGAGGAGATTTTGTCGGAATTTTTTTATTCTACTGTCCGGTATTACATGTCGTTTGCATAAGCAAGCGACATTTTTTATTTACCAAAATCTTAAGAAAGGAGTAGCTTTAAAAAATTTCAAGGAGGAGAAAATGATGGAAGAAAAAGAAGTGCAGTACCCTACGGTCAATTTTGATGAATTTTCCATTCCCACCTATGATGAATGGAAGGTGGAAGTGGAGAAGGCGCTAAAAGGCGGCATTTTTGAAAAGAAAATGTTTACTCCCACATATGAAGGGATTACTCTGGAGCCGATTTATACATTGGAGCGCTCCAGGGCGGAAAAGGCAAAAGGCGCATTCCCCGGCATGGCCGAGTTTCTTCGCGGCTCTAAGGTAAGCGGCTACATTGCAGAAGCTTGGGGAATTTCCCAGAAATGTGATGCTACTTTGCCAAAAGAGTGTAATGAATTATTAAAGTTTGAAATCAGTAAAGGAACGACAGTATATAATATTTCCCTTGATGAAGCAACGAAACACAATGTAGATGCAACGAATGCGGAGATTTTAGGGGAGGGCGGAGTATCCGTTACTACCTTGCAGGATATGTCCGATTTAATCGAAGGATTAGATTTTGAAAAATATCCTGTATATCTCTTGACCGGTGCATCATCTCTGTCTATTTTGGCATTACTGGTAGCAGCAGTAAAAGCAAATGGCGGCAAACCGGAAGTCCTTAAAGGTACGGTAGGAGCGGATCCGGTAGGAACTCTTGCTCGCTATGGCAAGAATTACGGATCTCTGGATGCCCTCTTAGATGAAATGGCACATGTCATGACATTTGCTAAAACCATGACGCCCAAATTGCGTACTATAGTGGTGAGTGGAGAAGTGTATGCAAATGGCGGAGCATCGGATGTGGAAGAGCTTGCGTACATGCTTAGCACGGCTATTTTCTATGTTCGAGGAATGCAAAGAAGAGGCTTTGCTATTTCGGATATTACAAAACAAATGAGCTTTGAAGTTTCTATTGGAGCAAACTTCTTTATGGAAATTGCCAAGCTCCGTGTTCTTCGTGCACTTTGGTCCTTTGTGGTAGAATCTTTCGGTGGCGATGAAGAGGCACAGCATATGTATGTTCATGGTAAAACAGCAGCTTTTACCAAGACGGTATATGATCCTTATGTAAATATGCTTCGCGATACGACACAGGCTTTTTCAGGTGTTGTGGGCGGCCTCGACAGTCTGGAAATTTCTTGCTTTGATGCGCCAATCCGCAAAGGAGATGTATTCTCTCGCCGTATTGCCCGCAATATGCAGGTTATGATGCAGGATGAGTTCGAGCTACGCCAACCGGTAGATCCGGCAGGAGGATCTTGGTATATTGAAACACTGGCACAGCAGCTACAGGAAAAAGTATGGGCACTGGTACAGGAAGTGGAGAATGAAGGCGGTATTATAGAAGGGCTTAAGAGCGGAAAGGTACAAGCTTCCGTTGATGCGATACTGCAAAAGAGATTTAAAGCACTTGAGGTTCGATCTGACGTAGCAGTAGGGAACAATATGTATCCTAACATGACGGAAGTACTGTTGGAGCCACGGACAGAAGATCAGGATGAACTGCATCGCATCCGGCTCAGCGATGTACAAAATTATGTAAAAGACCGTGATGCAAAGGCATATTTTGATGAGATAAAAGCACTCTTTAAATCTGCCGGTGATGCGGGGGCATTGTTTGAAGCGATTCGAAATGCTTATCTTTCCGGTGCGACTATAGGAACTATCCGCGAAGCATTGAGTGCAATGGATGTGGAATCTGAGGAAGTTACCGCTATTACACCACACCGCTGGACAGAGCGGTTTGAAGAACTTCGCATGCGCACGGAAGCCTATAAGGCAAAAACAGGCGATAATGTAAAAGTGTTCTTGGCAAATATGGGTAAAATTCCTCAACATAAACCTCGTGCAGACTTTAGTACAGGCTTTATGGAGGTAGCGGCATTTGAAGTGCTTAAAAACGACGGATTCCCTACGACGGATGAAGCGGCGCAAGCAGCAGCAGACAGCAAAGCGGATGTGGTAGTAATTTGTTCTACCGATGCTACTTATCCGGAATTGGTACCTCCATTGGCAAAACGCGTAAAAGAATTAATGCCGGGAGTAAAGCTATTCTTGGCCGGAGCACCGGCAAAGGACATGGTAGATACCTACCTGGAGTCCGGAGTGGACGATTTTGTTCACGTGAAGGCAAATTGCTATCAAATCTTAACTGACTTGCAAGCACGGAAGGGGATGATGTAATGTATATGACTCCGAATTTTGGACAGCTACAACCCGGTGCGGCCAAAGTGCAAAGCAAGGAAGAGTGGCTAAAACGACTACAAAAAGAAACAGGAAAAACATTTGAAGAGCTGTATCACCAGACGATGGAGCAAATTGATGTAGCGCCTTTTTATGGCGAAGATGTATATGATCGCGTAGGTCATTTGGAATACATGGCAGGGGTTCCTCCTTTTTTACGCGGACCTTATCCTACCATGTATGTAACCCGTCCATGGACGGTGCGCCAATATGCAGGTTTCTCTACAGCAGAGGAATCAAATGCGTTTTATCGCCGTAACCTGGCTGCGGGGCAAAAAGGGCTTTCCATTGCCTTTGACTTGGCGACACATAGAGGGTATGATTCTGACCATGCACGCGTAGTAGGTGACGTTGGTAAGGCAGGCGTGGCGGTGGACTCCATTTTGGATATGGAAATTCTCTTCTCCGGTATTCCTCTGGATCAGATGTCCGTATCTATGACAATGAATGGTGCCGTACTTCCTGTATTGGCCTTTTATATCTTGGCCGGCGAAGAGCAGGGTGTTGATAAATCCTTGTTGGCAGGTACGATACAGAACGATATTTTGAAGGAGTTTATGGTGCGTAATACTTATATTTATCCACCACCGACTTCTATGCGTATTATTGGGGATATTTTCGCTTACACATCTCAAAATATGCCTAAGTTTAACAGTATTTCCATTTCCGGCTACCATATGCAGGAAGCGGGAGCAACGGCGGATATTGAATTGGGTTATACCTTGGCGGACGGTCTAGAATATATCCGTACAGGTGAAAAGGCAGGTCTTCACGTTGACCAATTTGCACCGCGCTTATCCTTCTTCTGGGCTATCGGCAAAAATTACTTTATGGAAATTGCTAAAATGCGTGCGGCTCGTATGCTTTGGGCTAAAATCGTTAAGGGCTTCGGTCCTAAAAACAATAAATCCATGGCACTTCGTACACATTCTCAAACATCCGGTTGGAGCTTAACGGAACAGGATCCGTTCAACAACGTGGCTCGTACTTGTATGGAAGCGATGGGCGCTGCACTTGGACATACGCAATCTTTGCATACGAATGCACTGGATGAAGCTATTGCACTTCCTACTGACTTCTCCGCTCGTATTGCCCGTAATACGCAGCTTTATATTCAGGATGAAACGAAGGTGTGCAAAGTTATCGATCCATGGGGTGGTTCTTACTATGTAGAAGCGTTGACAGATGAATTGATTCGTCGCTCATGGGCACATATTCAAGAAGTTGAGTCCCTTGGCGGTATGGCGGCGGCAATTGATACCGGTCTTCCCAAGATGCGTATCGAAGAAGCGGCAGCACGTCGTCAGGCCCGCATAGATTCCGCTAAAGAAACCATTGTGGGTATTAACCGATTCCGCTTGGATAAGGAAGATCCGTTGGATATTCTTGACGTTGATAATACAGCAGTACGACAAGCGCAAATTCGCCGTCTTGAAAAGCTTAAAGCAAATCGTAATCAAGAGGATGTGGATCGCTGGTTGGATGCAATTACCAAATCTGTTGATACCGGCGAGGGTAACTTGCTTGCCTTAGCGCTTGAAGCGGCACGTGCACGCGCCAGCCTTGGCGAAATTTCCTACGCGGTAGAAAAGGTGTGCGGACGCCATAAAGCCGTTATTCGCGCTATTTCCGGTGTTTACAGCAGTGAATTTGCCGACAGCGAAATCATTGAAGAAGTACGCCAGTTAGCGGATGACTTTGAAAAACTTGACGGTCGTCGTCCTCGTATCATGATTGCAAAGATGGGACAGGACGGACATGATCGCGGGGCAAAAGTTATTGCAACATCCTTTGCGGATATGGGCTTTGACGTGGATATTGGTCCGCTGTTCCAAACGCCTGAAGAAACGGCACAAGATGCGGTAGATAATGACGTTCATATTGTGGGATTCAGTTCTTTGGCTGCGGGGCATAAGACATTATTGCCACAGCTCGTGGAGGAGCTAAAGAAACGCGGTCGCGAGGATATCATGGTTGCTGTCGGCGGAGTTATTCCGGCACAGGATTATGACTATCTTCGTCAAGAGGGAGCGATGGCAATCTTCGGTCCCGGTACGGTTCTCCCGGTAGCGGCAAAGAAGATATTGGAAGATCTTATGACGCAGATTAAACAATCTGAGTAAGGAGGCTCTATGGCTACAGATACCTATAAACCTGATTGGGCGCCTGACAACAATGAGGATGGTTTCGCATGCAATGTCATGAGAGGTGTCGTAGGCGGCCATGATGGGAGTTTGAGTGCAGTTAACAGACCGTTAGCCCCTCACCGTATTATCAAGAAGAAAAAGTTATCGGTTCAGGACTATGTGGAGGGCATTAAAGCCGGTGACAGAACCATCCTTGCACGAGCGATAACACTTATAGAGAGCAATGCAAAAGCACATTTTGATATGGCTCAACAGGTGATTCAAGCGGTACTGCCTTTAACAGGGAAGTCGGTTCGGGTCGGCATTACAGGTGTTCCCGGAGCGGGGAAAAGTACATTTATTGAAGCCTTTGGGAATATGTTGTGCGATAAAGGCTATAAGGTAGCCGTATTAGCTGTCGACCCCAGCAGTTCGGTTACTAAAGGGAGTATCTTGGGCGATAAAACGCGCATGGAAACGCTAACCAAGAATCCGTCCGCTTTTATACGCCCATCTCCGGCGGGAGGAACCTTAGGAGGTGTGAACCGAAAGAGTCGTGAAACACTGCTTCTCTGCGAAGCGGCGGGTTATGATGTCATTTTGGTTGAAACTGTCGGTGTAGGCCAAAGTGAAACGACGGTACGCTCTATGGTGGATTTCTTCCTTCTCTTGGTGTTGACGGGAGCAGGAGATGAGTTACAAGGCATCAAAAAAGGCGTTATGGAGCTGGCAGATGCTATTACCATCAATAAAGCAGACGGAGAAAATGCCAAGAGAGCATTGGTGGCAGAAGGTGATTATGAGCGTATGCTACACTATATTCGCCCCGCTACGGAAGGCTGGAAGACGCATGCTTATCGGTGCTCTGCATTAACAAAAAAGGGCTTACCCGAAATATGGGATGTTATTCAAAATTTTGTGGAGCAGACAAAAGCCTCCGGTGTATTTATGCAAAGGAGACAAAATCAGACGCTCACATGGGTTAACTCTATGATAGAAGAGCATTTAAAAACGCTTTTCTTCCAAAATACGGTAGTACAGGGGCGTATGGGAGAGGTGCAGGACTATGTACTTCGAGGAAAGTTGTCCCCCAGTCAAGCAGTGGAAGAATTGCTTACCGTATTTGAAGAGACTACCTTTAACCGAAAGGCTAAGATTTTTGAAGAATAGTTAATAAGACAGAAGAACTGTAGCGAAACAAGTATCATAGTTTCACTACAGTTCTTTTTTGTGTCATAGTTCAGATCTCCATTTATTTTTATCATTTTCTCTGCTTACGCTATAATTAATATAGAAAAAGATGTTATTGACAAATTTAAAAAACTTTATATTAACAAATAGGATTTGTATCTTGAAAAAAGAAGGAAAAGACGGGGATTTAATAGAAGATAATAAAGCATAAAAACTCGGAATAATCAATATAATAATACCTTACAGTTTCGGATTTTAGGGGAAATGGTAAACCGGTAGATTGATCGTTGGCAAATGAGGAGGAAATGTCTATGATGGGTTTTATTAGGGAACAGTTGCTAAATGTAGTGGAATGGAAAGAGTTTAGTGATGAAATTCTTTTCTGGAAATGGGAGAATGACGAAATTAAGGGAGGGAGTAAACTAATTATCAGACCCGGACAAGATGCGATCTTTATGTTCAACGGTAAGGTAGAAGGGGTATTCAAAGATGAGGGGAGCTTTGATATCGAATCACAGATCGTGCCGTTCCTTTCCACATTAAAGGGATTTAAGTTCGGCTTTAATAGCGGTATGCGAGCGGAAGTTCTCTTTGTTAATACGAAAGAGTTGACGGTGAAGTGGGGGACAAAGGGGCCCGTTAACCTTCCGGCTCCGGGGCTACCAGGTGGAATGCCTATTCGATGCTTTGGTGTATTTAATTGTAAAGTCGGTGATTACGATGTACTTATTAATACAATTGCCGGCGTAAAGCAACAATTTTCCATTGAGGACATTAAGGTCCGTGTTGTGGCGGTACTGGATCAACTATTGATGAAATGGATTTCCCGAGAAGGTAAGGATATGTTTAATCTGCAGGCCAACTCCTTTGACATCGGTGAAGGGATAAGGCAGGATTTGGACGGAGAAATGCAAAAAATCGGTATTGCCATTACAGGATTTAATATTTCCAATTTCTCCTATCCGCCGGAAGTGCAAGAAATGCAGCTTAGGGCAGCGGGCCAGAGTATGGTTGGCGATATGGCTAAGTATACTCAAGTGGCAATGGCGGACTCCTTAGCTAATCCGGGCGGCGGAGGGTCCTTGGCCGGAGACATGGTAGGGCTACAAATGGGAATGATGATGGGGCAACAGATGATGCAGCAAATGCAAAATCAGGGAATGATGGGAGGACAGGGATATCAGCAACAGATCCCACAACAGGGAATGCCTCCGCAAGGATATCCCCAACAAGGTTACCAACAACAGCCAATGCAGCAACAAGGCTATCCTCAACAAAATGTACCGGCTGAGGGGGCAGTAACTCCGCCGGTGGGAAAAGTGAATTTTTGTCCCCAATGCGGCACTAAGGTAGAGGGAGGAAAATTCTGCTCCAATTGTGGTCAAAAATTATAAAAAGATAAACTATTTTAATTCGGGGGTGTTATAATGGCCGGTGCGTATCAATGTTATTCATGTGGGGGAGATTGCGTATTTCATCCGAAGACGGGAACTTTAAGGTGTGAACATTGCGGCAATGAAGAAAAGATAGAATTAGTATCAAGAAAATATGACCATGCTATAGAAGAGTATGAGACGCTGTTGGGAGCTCTTCCACAGATCGAGAGAGAAGATGCAGATGGACATACGGTTATGGAGTGTAAGAGTTGCGGCGCTACTATGGAGCTGAGCGAAAAAGATACCGCCATATCTTGCCCGTATTGTATGGCTCCTATTGTGCTGGCAGAGAGACAAGCGGCACAGCTTATGCCTGATGGGATTCTGCCTTTTGTGATAGATCGCTCAGAGGTACAGAAGATTTTTCATAAATGGCTAAAAACACGGTGGTTGGCGCCTAACTCCCTCAAGAAACTTGTTCAGCAGGGGAAAGTTCAGTCCGTATATCTTCCGCATTGGAGTTTTGACACAGATGTAACTGCAGAATATACTGCAGACGGAGGGATTTGTCAAACGGAGTCTTATGAGAACGACAAAGGGGAACAAGAGTCGAGAACCGTAACGGAGTGGTATTCTACAAGCGGTACCGTTGGGAAATCCTATGATGATTTGATGGTTGTTGCCAGTAGGTCTGTAAATGCAGAACTAGCAAAGGATATTAATAATTTTAAGACAGAAAAAAGTTATCCTTATGATGAACGCTATATGGCCGGATTGAGTGCAGAACGGTATGCATTGGCAATGCCGGATGCATATAAATTGGCAAAAAAAGATATATTTAAGGAAATGATAGACTTAGCAGAGAAAGATGTGTTAGAAGACTATGATGATGTGAAAAATATATCGTTATCTCTCACATACGATAATGAGAGATATAAGCAACTTTTGCTCCCTATATACATTGCCGCTTATGGATTTGATGGGAAAACCTATCAGGTTCTGGTAAATGGCGAAACAGGAAAAATATCCGGAGAATATCCGAAAAGTTACAGTAAAATATTCCTCCTCGTGGCGGTCATCATCTCTGTTTTGGCGATTTTGTATTATATGTACGCATAAGACGGAAATAGACATATTTTTAGCGTTTATAAGGGCGGTAACAAAAGAAATTCTCCTTTTGTTACCGCCCTTATTGCAGTTTGAATCTTTATTGTATTTAAACAGATGTGTTACTTACTAATACGTACGCGAAGGGAAATGTCTTCTTTTTCTTTCAGATCCGGTTCTGTCGTAATTCCGCCAAAGGGCATCTGTGCATCCAAGAGGTAGTGTTCCGGAATATGGAAGAGATCCTTTATTTTTTCGTCAATAACAGGATTATAATGCTGCAAAGAGGCACCGATATTTAGTTCGCGCAAAGCGGTCCAAATACTGATTTGAAGCATGCCGGCAGATTGTGCAGCCCAGTGGGGAAAGCGGTCTGCATAAAGTGGGAATTGTTCTTGTAAGGCTTCTACCACTTTTTGATCTATAAAGTATAAAATAGTGCCGTAACCGGATTTAAAAGAATCGATTTTATCTCGTTTTACACTGCCCTTGAAGATATCATAAACAGCGTCCCAGAGTTCATCTTGCTTCTGTCTTGTTGCAATGAGTACGCGAGAACTTTTCATGTTAAATGCATCGGGAACCAGCTCGGTTATTTTTTCTACTGTCTTTATTAGACTCTCTTCATTTACGGGTATGGATTTATTAATACTGTAATAGGATCGTCTTTGTTGCAACGCATCTATAATTTTCATATGGCCCTCCTTTTGCATAAGCCTTTTACCGAAAATAAAACTCTCTTTGAAGTAAGTATATTGATATCAAAAATTTTCCATATAGTTATTGTATCACAGTTTTTGCTGACGCGAATAGATTTAATTTTGATGAGACGGTAGTATAACTTGATGATTTCCCTATGGATACTGTCTATGGGCCATAGGAAATAAATAAGTGTTGCCAAAGGGAGAATAGTTGTGCTATTATTATGAAAACATAAACGCCACAAACGTTATGACGCAAACTAGTACGTCTACTTGATGTTTCAGAGAGCTGC
>JBHAEC010000010.1:0-8775 GCA_041855385.1 Veillonellaceae bacterium | reverse complement strand
TTGCTACCATAAGATTTGCCGCAGGGCCTGCAATTTCTATTGCTCCACGAATTGCCGTAGGGCTTGTGCCTACCACTTCATTTAAAATGGTAGTTGCCTTGGTACCAACTAAAGCAGGATTCCCTTGAATCATACCTGCTAGCTTTGTATCGACAATGCTATTACTATTATTGAAAATAACGCCTTTATCGCCTACTTGTAAGTCTTGATAGCGATTATGTGATAACCCTTTTTCATTTGGTCTACGAATATCTACGACTGTAATGCCATTTGCACTTTCACTCACTTTTGCCGCTTGTAATTGTTGCTTATCTGGAATAACAGTTGTCGAAATCGCAAATCCGGCGTAAGGATAAATCGCCACACCGGCAGAAACAATCCACATCATCAGTTGCCTATACAGCAGTTGTTTACTACGCATATGTCCCCCACACATAAGTGTATTTAAATTAGTTACTTAAATTATTTAATAAAAACAAGTAGATGGTAGCGATATTAAAGTTCTATGTACATAGAACATCCAAAGGTAGCATGACTAGTTCTAAAACCTTCTGGCTTATAGATAGGTGTACCTACATGAGCATCAAGATATACTCTTGAAGAAAGGTTTCCTCTTATCCCTATTGCCGCACCTACTAATGCTTTTCCTACTTCATATACTGTAGATGGCCCACCTACAAAGCCTGCATCAATACCGATATAAGGATGCCATCTTCCCCCATCAATCGGTATTGATATTTCCTGTTGCATATAGGCACCATATTCACCACTTAAACTTTGTTTTCCATCAAATCCTCTGACTGTATATCTTCCGCCAATACTTATTTGCGAAGAAGAGGAAAGTCTATCTGGTGTATATTGTCCCACTAACCGAAATGAATATGCCCCTGTTCGATGTGCGATCTGAACAGGCGCTTGTATGCTCAGTTGCAAGCCCAGAAGCCGATATCGTGGCGTTCCGTTGTGTATTCCATCTTCCCAAGGTTGCTTTTCTGCACCCCATCCACCAACGCCTTTTCTAAAGTATCCATATATATCAGCCTGCGTGTGTCCTGCATACTGTCTATGCTTTATTCCTATTTCATAGGCAGTAGTACGTTCTTTTTGCACTTCGATTTCTTCATCATCTATGTAATTATGTCTTTCCTTTCGCTGCATCTGTAACGATAAGGATGTTTTAGAGGTTTGATCTCTTCTCAGCACTCGTTCTACACTAATCGAGTCACCTTCTGTCGTTCCTGTCGACAAATACGGCTGCAAGGTAGCTACTGTTTGACGGAAATGATTCCGATAGGTAGAAACAGTAAAGGTATACCAACCATAAGGAATACTATAAGAAAGGTAGTATTGATTACTCCCCAATTTAGCATCTTCTTTTTCAATATCTTTGCCATAAGTATATGTAAAAACATCATTCAATCCCAAAGGGTTATACCAAGAAGTGCTAATAGAGCTTTCCCATTTTCCTGTCTCTTCATAGCCCCCATTATCAATACTTAGCACCGCCTTAATAGGAGAGCTTTCTGTCCTTGATAATACGATACTACTGGTATAAGGCTCGTCACCGGGAAGAAGCTTCATCGATATATCTTGATTGGGAACACGCTTCATCTGCTCTAGGCCTTGCTCTAATGCACGTATATTCAAAATATCTCCATCACTGACTGGAAACGCATTCCGCCATGTCCCCCATGCCACCGGCTTTTCAAAACGAATGCTTTCTATACGTCCGGGATGTATCTCTAATACCAATGTTCCTGTTGATAAATCTTGATGTGGAACTGATACTTGCGTCGTAATATACCCATCTGCCATTAGTGCATCTGTCAATATCTTTGTTAGATTATTAATCTCTTCTGCTCCTAATCGCTTTCCTTCATACATAGAGAGTTTCTCTTGATAAGCCATAAACTGTGGAGCTACCGAATGTATAAGGATATGATCAATCTTAAACTTGATATTTTGATGGGCAGAGACGGAATATGGGATAACACTAGGATTTTCTTTTGCTTGTAAAACAACCGAAGGCGCACGCTCCATACTTTCCATTTCTCTAGCAGTTCGTTTTGATGTCTCATACTGCTCTGCTTGCAAAATACCATCCATTGCATAGCCTAATGGATACATGCCCCCTATTATCCCCAGAGCAATCACACATACTAAAGATTGTTTTCTCATCATAACACCTTTTGGAATCAACAAGCTTCCTAATTTATATCATTTTAGTCATAATTTTAACGAACACTCACATTTTTCATTATACATAAAATTTAACTGCTATCAAATACTTTGTGCTTAATTTTATATTTTAAAATACTCTCAACTATTCAATTTTTATTTAACCATATTTTCTAATTTCTAAACTCATAATTAAAATACAATTTGATATTTTACGAGCACAATAACTTGTATGTTTAAAAACTTAATATGAATAATAAAAAGCACAAGGCCCTACAAGACCTTGTGCCATCTACATTCTTATTGGCGCGCCCAAGAGGAATCGAACCTCCGACACACAGTTTAGGAAACTGTTGCTCTATCCTACTGAGCTATGGGCGCATATGCACTTTTATGTCTACCCTCAAAGACATGTATCTGCTCAACAAATAAGCCATATTCACGATTGCTTTGGATAGATATGACTTTATCATAGCATAAAGCTTCCTCTATGAAAAGGTGCTTGTACATGAGATTCCCATTATTTTCCCTAAGCAGCAAAAGAGTTATCCACATTTTTATACCTATCTATCCACACATGCAAAAGCACAAAGAAAAGCTCTCCAACCCCTATTTTGCTGGAGTTTTAATGGAGAGCTTTTTTATTATATTCACTTTATTTCATCTTATCCACAGACTTATTCTGTACACTGTGGATAGACACGCTCTGCAAAGGCATATTTTCTAGGTTCTCATTTCGGCCATCCAAAACTTATCCACATCCTATGCCCGATCTGTGAATATCTTTACTGATGTCGCTATACATACCTATCCTTTTATAATTCCTCTACAGGCCAGCTCCAGTCAACATGAACTTCATTGACTTCCCACATGCGTGTTAATGCCAATTTAAAGTTATCCACAGATTCCAGCGGATTAATCGTAACGGTTTTATAATCCGATAAGCCTACCGCATCATCAATTTCATGCGATGTACCCAAGTACTCTTCCACCTTCTTTACCCACGCTTCTTCCGGCAGCACCACCTTTGCCGTTTTCGTTTCTGCATTATAGGTAATATATCCGCGTTGATCCGTGCCGTAATGAATTGCTACAGAAAAAATTTTTTCGCTCATGAATTTGCCTTCCCTTACCCAAATTTTATTTCTTTAAAATAGGCATTGTATTACTTGCCAGTGGCATAACGGTAATGCTAAAGTCTTTACCTAAAATGGTCTCCGCCTTTTCCATGGCTTCCTCTAACGTTTCCGCTGCAGTCATCCCCATTTTCTCTATCATCGCCTTATTTTCAGGCTTTGTTACCACGATATGGTGGAATCGTTTCGCATCCTCCCCCATATGCAAGGAAATAAACCCCGGTACTGTGAAGCCTTTTCTAAGAGCCACTTCGCGATCATAGAGATCCTGATAGTCAAACCAGCCTATAAAATCCGGAGGTTCCATAATGTCTTCACACTCCAAGAGAAGAATCACCACTCCGCCCTTCTTGCAAGCTTTACACGCATTATCCTGTGTTTTTACCCCTTGATACATGTTAATATCTTTAGGATACCCTCCGGCCGTTGCCACAACACAATCGGCCAGTGCATTTATGCTGACCCCATAAATTTGATCTATTGTTTTCGTCCCGTCAAGCCACGCCTTTTCCCAATGACCGGTTACAAAGCGGGCTAATTTTCCTTCCGTGTTATTAATGACATTGATAAGAAAATCCGCATCAACTGCTCGGGCAATCTCCATTTGGTCATCGTGCATAGGATTGGTGGTAATATTGCCGCTTACAATTTCCGTATTGCTTCCGCCACCCACTTCTTCCATCAAACACAAATTGTGGTTTTTTTGAATGCTCTCATAGGACGAAATGCCCGGCAATACCGCTTTGCGTCCGGCCCCATAGCCGGCCATAAGGTGGTATACTAAGCCTCCTGTCAAGATAAGACGGTCCGCATCCAAGGCCAATTCATTAATTTCAATGGGTACACCGTGAGATGTCTCTCCCAAACGGCGATATTTGCATTCCTCGCTAATCCCTGTACTATGTTTAATTGCTACGCGATCTACCGCTTCATCGCCGAACATGGCACGACTTTCTTCTTCGGACTGCATGCGGTGAGCGCCATATGCAACCAACAAAAACATATCTTCATCAGGAATCCCTGCCACATTTAAATAGTTTAAAAGAGTCGGAAGGAACCGAGGATAGCCAATCCATGCCCTCGTAATATCCGAAACCACGATGCACACCTTTTCGCCCGGCTGCACAATGTCTTTTAACGGTTTCGTACCGATGGGATTGTCAAGCGCACCGATAAAAGCTTCTTCAATATTTTCGATTGCCGGATAGGAGGCCCCTTCAACAACCTCCACCAATCGAGTATCAGCAACAGAGAAGGACACGCTTCCCTTTCCATACTTAAGTTTGAATTCTGCCATACAATCTTTCCCTCCACTTCTCTTTGCAGGAATCCTCCCGCATTACTACATATGATGCGTCACTTCCTCAATCAATGTAGCAACGATTCTACCTACACTATATAGGTCTTCTTCTTTAAGCGTCTCATTCGCCGTATGCACATTAGTCATCCCTGTTCCTAGAACAACCGCAGGAATTCCGTGTTTGTTAAAGTTATTTGCATCGCTTCCGCCACCTGTAGGTCCTACAGTGAAAGGAAGGCCTAATTTTTCCATTGCTTTACGAGCAATCTGAATTACATCCGAGGATTCTTCAATATGATAGGATTGATATTTTCTGGTAACGGTAATTTCGCAGGTTGTATTGTATTCTGCCGCCACTTCTTCAATAGCTTTTACCATCGCCTCTGTCTGCTTCTCTAATTTTTCATTATCTGTACTGCGTGCTTCCGCTTTTACCGTACAAGTGTCAGGAACGATATTGGTTGCCAAACCGCCGCTGATAATCCCGATATTAGCTGTCGTCTGCTCATCAATACGCCCCTGCGGTACTCTCGCCAATGCCGCGCCCATTACAACGATTGCATTTAATCCTTTTTCCGGAGCCACCCCTGCATGCGCCTTTACACCCTTCATGACGATATCAAGTGCGTTTTGTCCGGGCGCCTGATTTACCACATTACCCGGCTTGGTGCTGGAGTCCGCCACATAAGCAAGATCTACAGGCCCAACTAAAGAAGCATCCAAGTTCTTGGATCCCTGGAGCCCGCCTTCTTCGCATACGCAAAATACCACAACAATCTTTCCGTGAGGGATCTTCTTCTCTTTAATCACTCGCAGGCCTTCCAAAATGCCTACAACGCCAACTTTATCGTCTCCCCCTAAAATAGTATCTCCCTTGGAACGGAATACGCCGTCTTCCAAAATAGGCTCTATCCCCTCGCAGGGCTCCACGCAATCCATATGAGCGGAAAACATTACCGTCTTGGCACCTTCCATGTTTGCATTAAAAACAGCGATCACATTACCGGTTGTGCCGCC
Organism: Veillonellaceae bacterium; assembly: GCA_041855385.1. Taxonomy (GTDB): domain Bacteria; phylum Bacillota; class Negativicutes; order Veillonellales; family Veillonellaceae; genus JBHAEC01. Next base: position 3,144 of record JBHAEC010000010.1, on the reverse strand, counting down.
GATAGCTTCTCCCGCCTTATCTTCTACTATACTTGAGGCGCCTAATTCTTTTAGTTTTGCCTTCAAGACTTCCGCAACTTGCCTTTCGTCTTTACTGTGGCAAGGGATTCTTACTAATTCGCAAAACTCTTCTCTCATACGTTGTTCATTAATCATCGTTCCCACCTCTTCCTAAGATATTTGCTTTATTTTTATTCTTTTCGGAAGCCCCCGGCTTCGCTATATCCACTCTATTATATAATGTTTTAATGATTAAATACAATGCATTCTCTACATGCATAGACTCTGCTCAAAGTTCTCCATGCTAAGATAGCCCGTCAAATTGACGGGCTTTTTGACAGGTTGATGATATTTAGAACTTTTTATTCCGGTTTTTCATCAAGGCGACAATATTTTATCTGTTTACAAATACATTTATCTTTTGCCTTGTAAAGCTCCGGTAAAATAGCAATGATCTCTTCAAAGGCCGTTTCATTGATGGAATACTTTGTCCACAGACCTTCGCGACGGGAATTAATTATACCCGCATCCGTAAGAATTTTCATATGATAACTAAGCGTTGATTGAGACAAATCAAAGCTCGCCAAAATGTCGCAAGCACTCAGCTCGCTACAGGAAAGCATATCAATAATATGAAGTCGAGTTTCATCACTCAGTGCTTTAAAAATATCTGACAAGCGCTTGTACGATAATTCTTCCATAGATTACTCCTTATATCGGGCATTTCTTTCTTTTCTCTGCCCCATTCCCTTTAAAATACATAGAAAATAATAATTCTCCTACGATACTATTCGATATAAATTTAAAAATTCCTCTTTTATATTAGAATTTTTAGATATAAATTTGATTTCTCTTATTATTTTTCTTCTTGCCCAAATTGTATATTTATATTTTTCGAATTAATATATTGATTTTTTTAGATATAGAATATATACTTAAACCAGATAAAGAAGAATTTACTTCTAAATGACTCTATATGTATTGAAATATAAAGGAGGATGAACTTCATGAGTGTACAGTTACAAAAAACCTATGGATTATTAATCAACAACGAGTGGGTTCCCGCCAAAGACGGAGGCACCTTCCAGACCTTTAATCCCGCAAATGGCGAATTGCTCGCCACCTGCGCGGAAGCAACAACGGAAGATGTGGATCGCGCCGTAAAAGCTGCCGAAGAAGCATTAAAAACATGGAAAAAAACCTCTCTTGTAGAGCGCGCGGACTATCTGTTAAAAATTGCTGACGCTATAGATGCCAAAAAAGAACATTTTGCCATGGTGGAAACCTATGACAATGGTAAGCCGATTCGGGAAACGATGAATGTAGATGTTCCCCTCTCTGCCGATCACTTCCGCTATTTTGCCGGCGTGATTCGCTCCGAGGAAGGTTCTGCCAATGTGCTTGATGAAAACACGATGACTCTAATCCTTAAAGAGCCTATCGGCGTGGTAGGACAAATTGTACCTTGGAACTTCCCTTTCCTCATGGCTGCTTGGAAACTCGCTCCTGCATTAGCCTCAGGTTGTACGGTAGTCATTAAACCTTCCAGCTTTACGTCCCTAAGCCTCCTTGAATTGGGCTATATCTTATCGGATATTCTGCCTCCGGGAGTGGTAAATATCATTACGGGCAAAGGGTCTCGTTCCGGTCAATATATTTTAGACCATCCGGGCTTTTCTAAACTGGCCTTTACCGGATCTACCGAAGTTGGGCTGGATGTCTATAAAGCCGCATCTTGTCGCCTCATCCCTGCAACGTTAGAGCTGGGTGGAAAATCGGCCAATATTTTCTTTGAAGATGCAAAGTGGGATATGGCCATCGACGGTGCTATGCTGGGCATTTTGTTCAATCAAGGGCAGGTATGCTGCGCCGGTTCCCGTATTTTCGTACAGGATACCATTTACGATAAATTTGTAGCCGATTTGGTAGAGAGCTTTAACAATGTAAAAGTAGGGCTTCCTTGGGATCCGTCTACGCAATTAGGGGCACAGATTTACGAAGCACAAACCCAAAAAGTGCTCGACTATGTAGAAATCGCAAAGAGCGAAGGTGCTCGAGTAGTAGCCGGGGGTGAACGCATTACTGAAGGTGAATTGGGTAAAGGTTGCTTCGTTAGACCTACCCTTATCGTCGATGTAACCAATGATATGAAAGTGGCCCGTGACGAAATTTTCGGCCCTGTAGCAGTGGTAATCAAATTCTCTACGGAAGAAGAAGTTATCGCTATGGCCAACGACAGCATTTACGGTTTGGGCGGAGGCGTGTGGACAAGAGATATTAATCGCGCCATTCGCGTTGCTCGTGCCATCGAAACAGGACGCATGTGGGTAAACACATACAATAGTATTCCGGCAGGTGCTCCGTTTGGCGGTTATAAGCAATCCGGAATCGGTCGTGAAACACACAAGGTTATGATGGATCACTATTGCCAGACTAAAAATATTATTATCAACCTGAATGAAAATCCAAGTGGATTTTATGATATAAAGACAAAGTAAAACAAAAAAATAAAACAGAGGCTTCAATATGAACCGAACTCCAAATATTGGACAGTTCAATTAAGCAACTAAAGAGGATTGTTTCCGGTATTCTACCGGACTCAGTCCTTTTAGTTTGCTCTTAATTCTCTTACTTATAGTAATATGTAGTTTTCAATTTCTCTTATTAACTATTCTACAGAGTCAAATCTATGCTTGTAGAACATTTATTTCCGGAAGATATCTGCTTTATTACTTTCTTTAGTCCATCGTATATACGTTCTCATTTGTCTATTGTTGAATCAGCTGGAATTCCAAATTTAGCTGCGGTTTGTGCCATAGACAGATGATTTTCACGCATATATTCTACGACATAAAAAATGCACCTCCAAACGTTAAATTCTTTGTCTAACATTTGGGGTGCACTTCAATCCCAAGCCACTCTTTTACCCACTAAAATTCAATTGATTCTCCATCTTCTGGCATCACATAATTCGTAACTCCACGGAATGCCATTCTGCCTCGCATATCACGGCGCGTAATACTTGCATGTGGTACATTATCCATATGGGTAATAAAAATTTGTGCTTCAGGTACTGTTCTCGCCACACATTCCACATCTTCATCATTCATAGTCAAACGACCAAAATCGATGAGTTCTGCTGCA
>JBHAEC010000009.1:0-6148 GCA_041855385.1 Veillonellaceae bacterium | reverse complement strand
TTTTCATCAAAACGAATGTTTACGTAATCCGGAAAGCTTCCTACAATAATCTCATAATCCGGACTATCCTGCAAAGCCGTATTACTGCACCTTTCCAGAATTTTTCTTCTTTGCTCCTCTGAAGCGTTACCCGTCAAATCCTCAAAAAGTTCACTGCGCCTTTTCATTTCTGTAAAAACGGTTCTGATGCCGGTATAAATAAGCATACGAAGAAGGAACACAAATTCCTCCATGATATAGTCGGAAATCTGTCCTCCTTCGTTGTTCAGCACAATTAAATAATGTCCGCTTCCGCTTAAGGTTCTGATGGGATAGATAAGCAAAGGAACCTCCAATGCGCTCATCTCCCATTTTGTTTTATATCTGTGCAAATTCTCCTGGTTTTGTACAATATATTCTTTGATGTGCTGGCGCAGTCCCTTCGCTACCGCGTTTTTGACAATCGTTCTCCCAAAAGAATCCATAAGCAGCAGCTGTTTTTGCAAAAACTTGGAAGCAGTCTGCATCATCCTTTCCAGTCCCGCCCCGTTTGCCACCATATCATACCATTTTCGTTTGATATTGGTTGCTTCCAACAAATCATCACTTTCCTTATTCCAAAGCAGCCATAACAGCTTATGGTATATATCACCCAAGGTCTTATGAAGAGGGATAAGAATTAGAGGAAAACCCAATTCGTCCGCCAAATCCACGACTTCATCCGCTAAGCTGTCAATAAAACGACCCAGTTTTATGCCCAGACCCGCGCAGTTTTTATCATTCAGCTCTCTGATCAAATGGCATAATGCTTTTTGATTATCTTTGTATATCATGGCGGTAGTAATCAGAAAGCTGTTTTCCATAATGTAACGACTGACATCCGGTGTTTCGCTGGATTCAATACTTAGAATATCCCTTGACAAATCCGCACGACGGTTGATGACACGTAAGCCGCAGGACTTATCACGATTTAACAAATCTTCCAGTTTCATCGCTTCTCCTCACACCTATATTTATTATTTTCACTATACTACCATCTTTTTCTGCAGGTGAATAGAAGCGTTTTACATTTTATTTATCAAAAATACTTCCTTTACGAAATGAAGCCGATGCCGGCAAATATTTCATCAGTAAGTAATAAGCAATACCGCTTGGTAACAAACTAACATACCAGGAAAGCTGTACAAAAAGCAGAGATGAAGCAGAACCGATGATAATGGCAAGCATTGCCGCCCAGTTTATCCCCTTAAAAGGTCCCTCTTTATCGTACATCATATTGATATCCAAACATTGTTTTCGCAAAATATAATAATCCACCGCCATTACTGCAAAAATCGGTCCCAGGAAGGCGGAGTATATTTTGACGAATAGTCCAAGTCCGGTAGCAGACTCCGGCGTAACCAAAAGCCACGGCATGGAAAGCACCGATAATATTCCTACCAACACCGTAGCATGACTCCATTTCATTTTGAAAGACTCCATCAAAACATATGCCGGCGGAACAATATTGTTTAATACATTGGTTGTTACTTGTGCAAAGGCAATAAACAAAAGTGTCAAAATCGTCAGAAACTTACTATTCATTGTGGTAGCAAAAACCTCCACCGGATCACTGTTTCCGGTAGCTGCCGTTACCAGCAAACCGATTAGTCCCATAAAAATGGTAACCGGTAAAATGGCAACGGTATAAATTCCTCCGGTCGCTACAGGTCCTACTCTGTGCTCCACATGTCTGGCATAGTCGGAGGCATTGATGATCATTGTGGAATAAATTCCCAAAAATGCCGTTGTAGCCGCCCAAAACGGCAATCCCCAACTTCCCTTAATCCCTTCAAACACACCGGAAATTTCCGTGTTGAATTTAGTTCTGACCACGTAAAGCATGTATATCAGAATACCGATAATAAAAACACTGGAGATATTTTCCAGCCACTTAATACTTTCAAATCCGCGAATGGCCAAAGCCACCTGTAAAAGAGTAAATGCGGCAAATACCAATGGCAGATGATCAAAACCGAACAAAATTTTGAAACATCCGTTGATGGCACCGGCTCCAATCCAGCTTTGGAAACCAAACCAGATAATAGCGGGAACACCGCGCAATACACCCGGAATCTTAACACCGGTTGTACCGAAGCTGCTTCTTAATTGCACCGTATAAGGGATGCCGTATTTATGTCCGCAATTCCCGATAATGACCAACGCTGCGGCAATCACCAGACATCCTATCGTCATCGCAAGAACCGCTTGAAACACCGTCAAGTCCCCAATCAGACCGGCGCCCATGGAAAACGTTCCTATGGACACACAACCGCCCATAAAGCTTGCCGCATAGGAAAGCGGCTCCATAATTCTCTTTTCGGTAGGAAGCAAATCTTTATCTACTCCTGTCGCATATTTAGGATTTAATTCTTTGATATCTCGTATGGCACTCATGAAACTGCAAATCCCCTTTCTCCTTATCTTTGTTTAGCTACGAAGCGTCCGCGGGCTTTTTCGGAACATAAATTGCCGTTTTCCGCAATAATTTGTCCCCGCAGCATGGTCATCACCGGCATTCCCATGCCTTCCATACCGACAAAGGCCGATAGTTTATTCACGTAAAGCAAGGAATCCTCCGTAATTTTCCACGGTTTTTCCGGATCCACAATCAGGATATCCGCATCAAATCCTTCCTTGATCTCTCCTTTTTTTCCGTAAATTCCGAACGCCTTGGCCGGAAGTTCCGCCATGTTTTTTGCCAGTACGCTAGGACAGAGCTTTCTTTTTATACAGCCCTCATAGAAAGCAACCTGCATTCCGCTTTGAATACCGCTGATACCTCCCCAGGCATCAAACACGGTTTCTATTTTCTTGCCCAGCATTTCTTGAAATTTTTCTTCATATGTACATGGTGAGTGATCACTGCCAATTCCGGCAAATGCGCCCTGTGCCACATATTTCCACATTTTTTCCAAGTCTTCCTTTGTTCTGAGTGGCGGCGCGCATTTAAACAAAGCGCCTTTCTCCAAAACGTCCTCTTCCGTCATGCTCAGATAGTGGGTACAGGTTTCCAAAGTAATGTCTATCCCCTCTTTTTGCGCCTCCAGCACTCTGCGGACTACTTCCGGATGGCTGACATGACAAATATGTGCTTTACAGCCGGTTTCCCTTGCAATTTCAATCACATTCAGTGTGGCAATCAGCTCTGCCAAAACCGGTCTGGAATCCAAAAAGGCTCTCCAATCGTTTCTGCCTGCTTTTTGCATTCTGCCTTCCTGCCATTTTATCATTGAAAAATCTTCGCAGTGAAATCCGGCTCTTCCGCCAAATCGGGCAATTTTTTCCATTGCCTCATACACCTGTCCATAGTTTAAGGAACTGTAGTCCGGAGAAACCGGACCGATGAAAGACTTAAATGCTACACAACCCTTTGCATCCAACTCTTCCAAATCCGCAAAATTACTTTCCACCAGACCGCCCCAAAAACAAAAATCCACGTGTGCATCCGACTCCACCTTTTGCAGCTTTATATCAAAAGCCGCAGCATTTGTCATGGCAGGTTCATTTTGCAGAGGCATATCTATGATGGTGGTGTACCCACCTACCGCCGCTGCAGCCGTTCCGTGAATAAAGTCTTCCCGCCAAGTGTACCCCGGGTCGTTGAGATGAGCGTGGGTATCAATAGCTCCCGGGAATATAAACTTACCCTGTGCATCAATCACATTTTTGGCATCCGGTTCCACACCCTTTGCAAGAATCCCGGCTATTTTCTCGCCTTGAATCACAATATTGGAATCCGTAACTCCATCTCCCCTTACCAATTTTCCATTCTTGATTAAGATATCATACATGGGCTGCCTCCTATTCTAAAATCGTTCCTTTTCTGAATTTTTCGCTTGATTTCATATATTTCATGGCAAAGAAGTATATCAACGCAGTCGGTATAGTCGCCGTAAAGAAAGATACGTCTACGTTAAGCAAACCGATAAGCGCTCCGATACCGGTTGCAATGATTGCTGCCCAGTTTACCCCTGCATGATCTCCCTTGTCATTGTACAAATCTTCCAGCTTCTCCTGCGCATACTTTCCTTTATGCAAAATATAGTAATCGGTAATCAATACGGCAAAAATAGGGCTAAAAAATGCTGTATATATTTTTACAAACAAGTCCAGTCCAGCAGCGGAGCTGTCATTGGTCAAAATCCACGGACAGGTACATACCGCCAAAACACCTACCAAAATAACGGCTGTTTTGTGCTTGATTTTGAAAGCGTCCATAAAGGCATACGCAGGAGGCACAACATTGCTTGCCAGATTGGTGGTAAGCTGTGCAAAAAGAATGAATCCAAGGGTTACAATCAACAAAAACTTGTTATGCACCATATCGGCAAAGGCATTGATAGGATTTGCCTTTCCGGTGGCGGTAGATGCCATGGCTCCGATTAAACCGAGCATAACAGTGGAGGGAACCATAGAAATGAAATAGGCAATTCCACGCTTTACAACCCCGTATCCTTTTTTCAATTCTCGGGAGTAATCTCCTGCATTCAGCATAACCGTCGTACTGTTTCCGAAAAAAGCAATGATGGCCGCTATAAAAGGCATTCCCCAGGTACCCTCTCTTCTGATCAGTTTATCTCCTATCACATCAGCATATTGGGTAAGACACACGTACAGCATATAAAACATGGCGGAAACAATGACCACACCGCCTATATTTTCTACCCATTTAATGCCATGAAAGCCTTTTACAGACAGAACGATATGCAGAATCTGAAACACAATGAACCACAATACAATATTGTCGTATCCGAATAAAGCAATAGAAATCTGATTGATTGCCGCACCGCCCAACCATGTTTGAAATCCGTACCACACAATTGCCGGCAACCCTCTTAACATAACCGGAACAATATTTCCTTTCGTGCCATATGCACTCTTTAGCTGCACGGCATAAGGCGCTCCGCTGTCATAACTGAAACGGTCATTGGCACAAATTCCGATAATCAATAAAACAGAGCCTAAGAATACCGCCAAAAAAACCTGCAGGAGATTCAAGCCCTTATCCAACTGCGCCGATCCCATCGTCAGCGTTCCGATGGAAATGCAGCCTCCGAGCCAAAGCATCAAATAAGAACCCCAGCCCATAATTCTGTCCTTATCTTGTATCGGCAGCAAAGAATCCCCTTCTTTTTTTACCTGATTGTCCTTACTCATCATTACTCCCTCCTGAATATCTTATTTTACCGGCTTGATAAACTGTCCGTAACCAATAGCATCTTCGTTATATTTCCCATCCTGCGCCACGATTTTTCCACGTATCAAGGTATATACCGGGAAGCCTTTTCCGGAAACACCGTTTAAGTAAGAAATATGTCCTTTAGTGAAGAGTTTTTCCTGCTCACATTTCCATTCTCTATCAGGATCCACAATAACCATATCCGCATCAAAGCCAAGTTCAAAGGCCCCCTTTCTTCCGTACAAGCCGAAAATTTTAGCAGGATTTATTCCCATTACCTTACTGATTAGGCAAGGGCTTAAGCCTTTTTTATGTACAACCATATCAAAAAGCAGAGGAAAAGCATATTGAATTGCGTTCAATCCGCCCCAAGCCTGCCAGATATCCTTGCTTTGATTATCCTTTTCCTCATCCGCTGCAGGAGAATGATCGCTGCCTACACAGGATAAGGTTCCATCCATAATATAATCCCAAAGTTTCTCTGCTGCTGCTCTTTCTCTGACAGGAGGCGTACATTTTAGCGGCGCTCCCTTTTCATATAAATCTTCATCACAAAATGCCAGATAATGCGGGCATGTTTCCCCTGTAACCGGCAGTCCTTCGTAAATAGCTTCTTTTACAACCTGTGCTACCATCGGATGACTGACATGGCAAATATGTACACGCCCTCCTGTTGCTCTGCACATATCAATTACACTCTTGGTGGCTGAATATTCCACCCATACATCATGCACCTGCAAAAAGTCCGAAATCTTTTCTTCCCTTGTTCTGTTGCTTTTAGACTTATACTCTTTCGCTCTTTCCAACACTTGTCCGTACTCTTCGCAATGAAACCCGCATAAGGCGCCGTAAGGTTTTAAAATTTCCAGGGCCTTCCTGATATGTCCTAAGTTCACCGTAGGGAAAAGATGTCCGTTGGGGCAGGTAAAGCCCTTGAATGCCGCCACC
>JBHAEC010000008.1:0-4230 GCA_041855385.1 Veillonellaceae bacterium | reverse complement strand
ATCCCCCTTGTAGTGCATCGGATTTTGCCTTCATTTGCTCATCCCTTTTTTTCACAAGCTCCTTCATAACCTCATCCGCATACGCAGCCATTTCCTTTTCCGCTTCGCTCTTTAAGGGAGCCATTTTCTCCGATACCTTATCAATAATAGCCTTATTATTTCCCACAATACTTGGTGCTCGATTCGCCAAAAGGCTTTGTAACTCTTTTTCTTTCGCTGCACGAGATTCAGGTGACATCATAAGGGACCGCAACTCTAACTGCAAGTTAACAATTTTCAATTCTGTCTCTCCCGGCGCTTCCTTTACCGTATCCTTATACTCCTGAACATAGGAAGAAAAGGCTTCATTAAGACGAGCATTTATCTCTTTTTCCTTAATGCTTATGCGGCTCTTATATTCATTTTCAAGAGCACCTAAAATAGATGAATCGGATCCGACCTGTTTTAGAGTTTCCGCCTGTTCAGCGGCTCTTCGGCTCAATTCTTGTTGCTCTGCCTGATATTGACTTTGCAAGTTATCATATTCTTTTTCTAATTCTTTATATTTTGCATATTCGGGATTTAGCTTAACAACTTCTTCCATACGAACAATCCCGTAACGTGGCTCTACAGACTTTGCCGAATCATTGCCGCAGCCCCCTATGGAGCATCCCGTCAAGAGCATAAGCAATCCGCATAACAATGGTAAAGACTCTTTATATGTCCCCTTCATATAGCCTCATCTCATTTCAGATAATTATTTTTTCGTTTCCGTACCGTTTAATTTCTTTGTTACTGCCTCGGTAATATCAACACCGCCATATAAAACAGCCGCTTTATTAAGTACCATCGTCAAACCCTTTGCATCTGCCACGGATTTTGTAGCATCATCAACTTTTTTCTCCATTGCCTTTTGCAATTCGCTTTCCTTATCTCTCATTTGTTGCTGAAGTTCGGCAAACAGTTTTTGCTTTCCTTGATCATCCAAATTGGCCGCCTCTGCATCAAATTTAGTTTGCAGCTCTTGTGCATATTTTGTCATCTCTTCCTGTGCCTTAACTACATCCGGATTTTCACTGGTAATTACCTTGCTCATGTCCAGTACTCCGATTGTTGTGCTAGGTGCTGCCATGGACGGTGTTTGCATTTGCATGTAAGCGAGTCCCGCAACCCCCAATACGAAAATAAATGCAACTACCAAAGAGATAGTTTTTACATTTTTTTTGTTGCTCATTGATCTCATCATGATAAATAATCTCCTTTTCTTCTTCTCTCCGCGAGAAGTTAAATATGTCCTATAATCCTCAACCAACTGTGGTCATTGGTAAATATATATTCCATCGTCACATAACTGTGTATATCATAGGCCAAAGAAAACTGATTTTCTTTTTTTCTAAAGTCACGTTGTGCTCTTAGGTACCAATTGGGAGCCACTCTTTGTTTCACCCACAATCGGTGGTCTTTGTCACTGCTGTGATATTGATAGCCTATAGTCGTATCCTTTGTCCACCGGTATGCGTAGGATGGATAAAAATTCCATTTATAGTTTTCCGGAAGGAATTCCGTTTCCAAATAAATTTCGTTTCTGTCATCAAAACGATATCCCACATGAAACTTGATCCCTACATTATCATCCTTCTTCCCCATATCAAGATAGCCTTCACCACGAACTACATAGCGGTTGGATTCCGCATCAATATACAGCTTTGTTCGTGAAGCCAATTCCAAAGAAGGTGTTAATGCGATACCAAACTGCTTTGATGCTCTCCTTTTATCCAAATCTTTCTGTATATCCTCAAGAACCTGCTCTTGATGCCTTGCTACAAAGGAAACCGGTAGCCCTACAATCCCTTCCAGTTTTTTATCATAATCACGCTTTAGGTCATAAAATAGAGCGGTGGGTAAACTTTCAGAAGTAATCTCTGCCGTTCCTTGACGAATGATTTCCCCTTGAGGTACGACAAAAATTTCCACCTCTACCCGTTTCTCCCCAGAAATAGCAACTTGAGGAACAAATTCAGGCAAAGAAAATTGAATGCGTTCTCTTAGAATATTTTGGATAACGGGAGCCAACCAATCCATGGATTCCACCGGAGCTCCTATCAAAAGTTGCTCCACCTGTAAAGATATCCCTTCCAAATCCTTTTTTATCAAATTCTGTCCCAGTGGCGTCAAATTTCCATATTCCACCTTTATTTCCGCATGTTCAACCACTTCTCCATAGGGCCTTACTTGAACGGATACGTGACCGGTAGCCCCCGGCTCTAAGGAAATGTCTGTAATGGTATATCCATATAAAACACGTCCGATTAATTCTGTCGCAACCTGTTTATAGTCTTCCTGGCGTGCTCTGACCTCTTCCGTGTCCTTTCCCACCAACAGGTGTTGACTTACGGTTTTTATCCCTGCTTCCATTCTCTTCAGCATAGCAGGAGATAAAGCATCTCCCCTTACCGTTACTTCCACACCGGTTATAGGGGCTGACCATACGGAAAGGGGAAGCATGGCTGCAAAAAAACCGGCGAACACCAAGTTTTTCGTTTTCAGCGGCATACCACCCCTCCCTTCCTTATATTTTATTTTTAATCCTTAGAATTGTCCGCCGAAGCTAAAGTGGAACTTTCCACCGTCTTTACCGTAACCGTAATCTAAGCGAATAGGACCGATAGGCGTTTGTAAACGTACGCCTAAACCTGCGGAATAGTTAAAGCTCTTTGTATCATTGTACCAAAGCACATCTTTCGCGTCCCATGCCGATCCGAAGTCGGCAAACACAACTCCTTGAACTCTTTTTACGATAGGATAACGATACTCAATTGTTACAGAATAGGACTTTTTGCCTTTAAACTGATCGTCTTCATATCCGCGAAGAGTATCCGCACCACCCACGGTAAAAAGCTCGCTATACGGTACATCGCCGACAGCCCATCCCAATCTTGCACGCAGTGCCAATGTTTGTGCATGTCCAACTTTTTTGTATCCTCTAGCCTCTAAGGTAGCTTTTACGAAGTCAAAGTTTCCACCGAGACCATGACCTGCCCACTGTAATGTATATGCCAAACGTCTGCCTCTTGTAGGGTCAAACACATTATCTCTGGAATCGTACACATGCTGCCATGTCAGACTGTTAATGCGTCCGAAATTCTTACCGATATAGTTAAATCCGGAAAAATCGTATCCCGAGTTTCCTGCATATGTTGCATCCATGTCATATCGATAGCCTGACATGGAGTCGCCTACCTTCCACTCGTCTTTTCTGGATTCCCATGTCAAATACGCACGGCTATATTCGCCGATTTGTCTTCCCAAAGAAATATTCCATCCTTTACGGCGCTTATCGTATTCGGATACGCTATTTCCGTTAGAATCATAGTCCGTATAGTTTTCTTGACGATCATAAATACTGAACCCTAAAGATGTCGCTTTAGAGTCAATCCACGGACGAGTATATGAAAATTGGTAATTTCTATCACTCGCGTCTCCGCCGAACTCCCAATGTATTTTTACTTTGTCACCGGTGCCACGGAAGTTGTTCTCTCCCAGCTCAATAATTCCTACCATGCCGTCTGATTTTGAATATCCGGCACCGATAGTTACTACTCCGGTCTTTTGCTCCAATACATCAAATTCCATAATTACATTGCTGGGGTCTTTACCGGGAAGCAGTCTAACATTAACATCTTCAAAGTACCCCGTATTATAAACGCGCTCTACCGAACGACGGGCTAAATCACGATTTAGCGGTTTTCCCGGCTTTTGCAAGACTTCTCGTTTAATAACATAATCCTTTGTTTTTTTGTTTCCTTTTACAATAATTTCTTCCACATTACCTTCGGAGATGTATACGGTAAGCTTGCCTTCGGGATTAACATTTACGCCGACCACATGGGCTAGCATATAGCCATCCTTCTGATAAGTTGCATTAATAGCTTGAATGCGCTCTCCCACAACTGTCGTATTTAAAACCTGTCCGGTAGGCACATTTAAAAAGCGAATCAAGTCTTCTGTTTTATATACTGTATTTCCTTTAAAGTCTACAGCTGTCAAAATAGGGTTTTGCGTTACTTTGTAGGCAACTTTTACCCCCTCCGGCACGCGATTAAAGGTAGGATTTACTTCAGAAAAGACCCCTGTATTTCCCAGTGCGGCAATATCCGCTTTTATACCGTCCACGCTTACTTTATCACCGATTTTATTAGAGAGAAGGGCTACTAATTTTGCTTCATCTTCTGCAGATACAGGCTCCACCTT
>JBHAEC010000007.1:0-7816 GCA_041855385.1 Veillonellaceae bacterium | reverse complement strand
ATAAGTAATTACTGCCAAAGGATTTCTCCTTTCTCTTATTTTTCTTCATTCACTGATTTATAAAGCTTTTCTTTAAGAAAAAGCAAAAATAACATCATAGTATCGTCGAAACTTTGCCATTATATACCGCATCACATCATCGAATAAACATGGCATCTCCAAAGCTAAAGAATCGATATCCTGCTTTTACCGCTTCTTTATAAGCATATAAAGAATGCTCTCTCCCCGCCATAGCACTGACAAGCATGAGCAAAGTAGACTGTGGGAGATGAAAGTTGGTTATCAACGCATCTACTATCTTAAAAGAATATCCCGGATAAATAAAAATGGATGTACTACCATGGGTGGCAATAATTTTTCCGTTTATTGCGGCACTTTCCAAGGTTCTTACGGATGTTGTGCCCACTGCAATAATCCTTTTACCTTTCGCCTTTGCTTCATTAATAGCGCTGGCTGTTTCTTCCTTTATTTTATAGTATTCACTATGCATTTTATGGTCTTCTATTCGTGCTGTGCTTACGGGACGAAATGTCCCAAGACCAACATGAAGGGTAAGAAAGTGCATTTCCACACCTTTTTCCTTCAACTCCTGTAATAACTGAGGCGTAAAATGAAGTCCTGCCGTAGGAGCCGCAGCCGATCCCTGGTTCTTTGCATATACAGTCTGATACCGGTTCTTATCTTCCAGCTTTTCATGTATATAGGGTGGCAAAGGCATTTCTCCGATTTCTTGCAAAATTTCTTCAAAGTCCCCTTCTGCCTTAAAGCGTATAATGCGACCACCGAAGTCCGTTTTGGCTATTACAGTTCCAATAAGACGATCCGAAAAAATAATATTTTGCCCTATAGGACATTTTTTACCCGGCTTTACCAAACATTCCCATGTAAGGTCTCCACAAGGAGTAAGGAGAAGTGTTTCAACTTTCCCGCCGCTCCCATCTCGCACGCCAAAAAGCCGAGCAGGCAATACTTTAGTGTCATTAAAGACGAGTACATCATTGGCACCTAATTCTTCAACGATATCTCGAAAAAATGCTTTATGTTCCAGGGTGCCCGTGTTTTTATCCATCAGCAAAAGCCGGGAGGAATCTCTGGGTTCAACGGGATGTTGTGCAATAAGCTCCTCCGGCAGTTCGTAATCAAAATCCTTAATGTCCATTTAATTTCCTGTATTAATAGAAAAAATACACTTTACAAAAGCTATGGGAAAACTAATAAAGTTTTTCAAGCTTAGCTCCTCGATAATAATGAAGCAGGATTTTCTCGTAGAATCGCTCATCTTTACCTGCTTTTGTCGCCATTCCCGCAGCTCCCCATTGAGAAAGACCGAGCCCATGCCCCCATCCATATCCTTTGATATAGACAATTTGATTGCCTTTTCCGAATGAGTGCCATGTTTTACTGTCCGTGATCTGATCCACATCTTTTTTGGGCTCATAGTTTACATAAAAGTCAAACAGAGTGGAGCGAAGGCCAAACATCCCTTGAATTTCCTCCCCACTTACGCTGACAGTACCCTTACTGCCTACAAATTGCGCCGTTTTAACGCGCCCCGAAACACCGCGATCAGATACAGACATAGGTCTCTTTTTTAACGCACTGAGTTTAATCTCTTTCAGTGTACCTATACTTTTTTCCAACTTTGCCAACCGCTTTTCTATATCCTCCCGGGATGTTTTAACCAGCCAAGAGTACGTGTCGCTATGCTTGCTCTCATCGGAAACTCCTTGCAAGTAGGGAACCGGATTTCCCCATACATGAACGGAAGACTCCGTATAACCGCCGCCATTTGAGTGGAACAAGGCATCAATCGGTTTACCGGCATATGTAAGCACCATCCCCCTCGTCATATCTACAGCACGATTAGTAGAGGGATACTCACTGTTCTTGCCGTTGTACACTTGGCTCCATATAGTAGGTTCTACATCATAAGTCTTCTTTTTATTCTTTTCCATATTATGAAGAGCATATGTTCTCGCTGCCACAGCCTGTGCCTGTAGCGCTGCAATCGGCCAGGAAGGAGGGGCTTCCTCCGGAACCACTCCATACAAATACGCCTCCAGAGGAACTTCATTAATAAGCATTACACTGCCGGATCCGTCTGCCACGGCACGCAAGCTTCCCCTATAAGGTTTTCCGTTAACATAAAATACGGATGATGAAGGTGCCTCTTTTCCTTTGAGCACAGCTTGGCTTCCTACTTTTTTCCCATTAATATAAATCTCTTTTCCCTTGGCAGTTATAGCAAGTTTAACATTGCTTTTTTCCGTTTTCCACTGTTTACCGCCCGTACCTAATATAGTCGTTTCGGTATTTCCCGATACGCCAATCTGCTTAGCAGCGCTGATTAATCGCACGCGAATAGTGGGCTCTGGCGCCTTTTTTTCGCTACTATTCTTTAATGAATTTTGTTTTTCTGTCTGCTTGATAGGCGTCTTTGCTTTTTCCTCTGTTTTTACCTTACTTGCCGGCTGCACGACTGTTGTCCGGCTAACTTTTATATTTGCTTTTTGTCCTGCTTCTGCTGCTATTTCCTGGCCTGTTCCGAAAATCGTCCACCCCAAAGCAACGGTAAGAAGGAACACGTTCCATCGCTTCTTATATGTCATATACATCCTCTTCATTCAAACAATGTCGTCTCTTCACCCTTCATGGTGAAGGGGATTCCCAAATGGTTATACGCTGCCCGTGTTACTACACGACCTCTCGGCGTTCTCGCCAAAAATCCCAATTGCATTAAAAAAGGTTCATACACATCTTCTATAGTTTCTCGCTCCTCGCTTACCGCTGCAGCAATCGTATCAATACCAACGGGACCTCCGTCAAATTTTTCAATAATGGAAGATAACACTCTGCGGTCAATGCGATCAAGCCCACACCGATCTACTTCTAATCGCTGCAATGCTTCATCCGCTATCTCTGCCGTAATTGTGCCGTTTCCTCTTATTTGTGCAAAATCGCGCACCCTCTTCAATAAACGATTAGCAATACGCGGAGTTCCGCGAGAACGGCGGGCAATTTCATGTGCCCCCTGAGGCGCAATGGAAATATTTAAAATTTCTGCCGCTCTTTCAATGATTAGCACCAACTCTTCGGTTTTGTAGTATTCCAATCGACTAATCACGCCAAATCTATCGCGCAAAGGTGCCGCCAAAGCCCCTGCTCTCGTCGTTGCCCCTACAAGGGTAAAAGGCGGTAAATCAATGCGCACAGATCGGGCACTCGGCCCTTTTCCTATTACAATATCCAAAGCAAAATCCTCCATGGCAGAGTATAGCACTTCCTCTACACTTCGTGAAAGCCGATGGATTTCGTCGATAAACAGCAAATCTCGTTCATTTAAATTTGTTAGTAAAGCAGCCAGATCGCCGGCTCTTTCAATAGCTGGCCCCGATGTGACGCGGAAATTAACCCCCAATTCATTGGCAATAATACCGGCTAATGTAGTTTTTCCGAGGCCCGGCGGACCATAAAGGAGTACATGATCAAGAGACTCACTGCGCAGCTTGGCTGCCTTAATAAAAATGTCTAAATTGTCCTTGGCCTGCTCCTGTCCGATATACTCTTTGAAATAACGGGGACGAAGACTGTATTGCCACTGATCTTCTATCTGAGCATCTTGTCCGATAATACGCATTTCCTCTTCCATAGCTACCTCCTCTTACCAAGCTCCGCCAGTACGGCTCGTAACAGCATAGACACAGTGGTATGTTCTCCCGCAAGTTCCTGCACAACAGGCTCAACCTCGCCTAAGGTATAGCCCAACCCTTGTAACGCCACAAGTACCTCCTGTTCCATTCCCGTAGAAGGAACATGCACCGGAAGCACAGGTTTCCCCGAAGACGCCGGCAAGGAGCCTAATTTATCCTTAAGCTCCAGAAGTAAACGTTCCGCCGATTTCTTTCCTATCCCCGGAAGTTTGGTCAATGTTACTACATCTCCTGCTGCAATGGCCAGTTTAAATGATTCGGGAGTAATGGAAGATAAAATGCCGATCCCCACTTTTGGCCCTATCCCCGATACGGATATAAGCCGTAAAAACAGGTCATATTCTTCTTCTGTATAAAATCCATAAAGCTGTATCGCATCTTCTCTAACATTCATATATGTGAAAAGTTGCGCTTCCTCACCTATTTGTAATTGCTGTTTTGTCGATTCCGAAACATGTACACGATACCCCACACCTCTAACATCAATATAACAGTGGTCTATGCGCATATGGGTAATAATGCCACGTAAATATCCAATCATAATTGTACCTTTCTATGTAATCGTTCCGCCTGCGAACTATGAGCTGTGCAAATTGCTACGGCCAGTGCATCCGCCGCATCATCCGGTTTTATCTTTTCTCTTATGTTGAGCAAGTTCATCGTCATGTATATAACCTGCTCTTTTGTAGCTTTCCCATACCCCACTACGGCCTGTTTAACCTGTAAGGGAGTGTATTCATAGACAGAAACATCATAAAGCTCGGCTGTAAGTAAAATGACACCTCTCGCTTGCCCCACCGTAATAGCCGTTGTGACATTGCGATTAAAAAAAAGTTCTTCTACTCCCATCTTTTGAGGTTTATATTGTTCGATTACCTCCCCCAGTCCGCGATGTAGCAACAAAAGCCTTTGTGAATCTGTTTTGTCCGGCGTTGTTTGAATCACTCCATAAGCAACGGATTTTAAACGACTGCCCTCAACATCTATAACCCCATAGCCGCAAATGGCGGTTCCCGGGTCTATACCTAATATTCGCACCTTGTGCTCCTACCTTCCTCATGCCTACCTATTTTTGTCCATATATAGTAGATTATACCAAGAACACCGCTATTTTTCTACAAAAATCACATCTTCCGTTTCTGTGTGGCATTTACAATAGCAAAAGGGTGGATTTCCTACAAGCCGAATCCACCCCATGTTATATAAATTTTCTATTTATCCAATCCGAATTGATTGGTATCCACCCATTCCATCGCAAGAATTGACCAAAAGTCTCGTGCTAATCCATTTAATACATATTCGTAAGGCAGCCAGCCATACCCATTATCTCCCCACTTTTGCCCCCAAGAATTCCTGATTAGAATCGCACCCTTAGTCTCTTCTCTACTTTCTACATTTGTAATGATTTTGTCATCATCGTAGCCCACAGCCATTACCGCATGCCCCCACTCCGCTTTTTCGTCCTTACCCGGATAAGGAATAGCTCCCGGCTCATTCGAAGCTTCAAAAGAAGGAAACCCATAAAATCCGAACATGGAAGGAATTCCTGCCGCCAGATATTGTTTAATCGTTTTTAACAGTTCCTTCTCGCTTGTCTTTTTCCCCTGCGGGTCGTGACAAAAGTACTGAATTGTTGCATAATTCTTAGCCATAGCATACAGAAAACTGTCAGGCTCACTATCCCAATCAGGATTTACCGTCTTACCGTCCAGCGTATAAGGAAAGTATTTTTCGTCGGGCACACCGAATAATACCAATGCTCCCATTGCCGACCGTAGCCATCCACCCGCATCACCTTCCGCAAACATAAGCTTTCTCGTCACCTTGTATATGAATAATCTGGAGCTTTCCAGATGCATACCATACGCTCTTCTTTGAAAATATTCCACCATCCCTGCCGCTGCATTAGCCGTACAGGAACCGAGTTCCATCTGATCTTCCACCGGAGAGCACCATTCTCTTAAATCAACCGTTTTCGGCAGTTTACTGCCACCTTTGGTAATTCCTAACTTCTTTGTCAAAGCGGAAATGCTGGGATGATCATCGGAATAATCCCTCATATCCGGAAGAGGCGGAAGCCATCCTGTTGTTACCATATCTCCCGCCTTATGTCCTTTCAGAAATCTTCGTTTCCTGTATGATCCATAAAGACTGCTTCCCATGAATGTCATAATGTCTCACCATCCCTTCTATAGCCGGATATTTCGCTTATTCTTTATGAGTAACCCCGTCGATTCTATGTTCGCCAATGGGTCAAAATTAGACAATTTTCCGAAATCCAGCCCTGTAAGTTCTTCAATCTTTGAAATCGGAACCTGATACGTCTCGTACTGTCCGTAAACAAACTCTAAATTTTTCAGCATATCTTCTTGAGTTTGCAAATATGCAGTAGCCGACATAAGGCCGTCTTTCTTTACCATGACCACGACTTTCCAAAAATCCGCAGGAATTTTGTATTTCTTCCGATATACCATATCAGACTCTCTAAATACAGGACCGGTGAATACAGAAATTTTCAGGTTTTCATTATGTGCATTTTTTAAAATATAATCCTCTAATCCTAACCAAATTTTTTGGTTTAAATCCTTATGCTGAGGTGCACTGTTTGTAAAAAAGAAAGTGTCCTCATTAGCAAGCTTTGCATGTTCTCCCCAATTCGGATCCTCTCGTTTCACCAAATGTCCGCGATCCAGGTCATTTCTCTCATACACCTCGTTTCCGTACTGATACTCCTCACTGATTCGCGAATCAAATTTCCAATTATCTTCTTCTGTACGGCGAATCTTAACCTTCTGATTTCCGTCAATGTTGACAGCCGTAAAATAAGCCAGTCCTCTTGATTTGCTCATAACAATAGAAAAGTGAACATAATCCAAAACATATCGCCCGTTCTTCATCTTTGAAACATCATCTTTCAATTTGGGAGATAGCTTCGGAAGTGCTACTTTATACTTCTTCCCCAAAAAAGTGCTGTCATATCCCTTTATCACATCCTCTGTAGTCGGGGAGTCAGCGTCTTTTTTCTCTCCCATATCAGGAAAAACTCCATTTAAAAGTGCTTTCTTCTTATCATCCATTGCAGGATATCTGCTTCGAAGAAAAGATGAAATAGCACTGATTCTAACGCCTTCATTGGCAAGCCAATTGCCTTTCTTATCGGGATCGGGAACTCCTGCGTGATGAAGCCCCACAGTCACCCATTGGTCATTAAATACAGGGGAACCCGAAGAACCCGGCTCTGTATCTGTCATATAGTGAATAAAACGGTCCAAAATATGGTTCACCTTATTTTCTCTCAAGGTAACTGCCTTAGGCCCCCCTCTGGGATGCTGAATAATAGAGACATATTCTCCCTCTACCACCTTTCCGCCTTCCGAAAACAGCGGAATATATCCATAGTCGTCCAACCCTTTTCCGGCCACGGATGAGCTCGCCACGGCAACAAGAGCAAAATCAAGGTCTCTATGGCTTACAAAAAACGTATCCGGTAATAGGGGAAAGTGTGACACAGGGCAAGGCAAAAAGTTTTCATCACTTTGATAGTCAAACTCGGCTACCGAATTCTTTGCCGTCTCCTTGTCTGGAATAACATGATGATTTGTTAACAACATTCCAGGACCGACGAGAAAACCCGTTCCATATCCCAAAGATGCGCCGTAGCGATCTCGTATGATCAGCCGGCACACCGCCTTGGAAACCTCCATCCCTTTTTGCAAGTAGGAAATGGGGAGTAAATCATTTTTCCCCAATATACGCTCCAAAGCACCAATATCTCCCTCGTGAATAACGCGCCGTCTCGCCTTCATCATTAAATCGGATGGAGCCCTTTTCTTTTCCCCTTCCTTAGATTCCATCGCTTTCACATATCTTTTTAAGGCTTCATTTTCTATTTGCTCTTTCAAGGTCTCCTGTATCGGATGTTTTTGCAATTCCTCTTGTTTTGCTATTTTCTTTTTCTTTGCATCGCCTTTTAGCATAATCCTGCCCCTCCTCCCGGGATCAACACCATTTCATTATAATTTTGTCTTACTTCATTTCTCTCAACATTCATTATATTTAAGTATTTTACGCTTATACTATTTATATTAAACATACCGGTATAATTT
>JBHAEC010000006.1:0-18660 GCA_041855385.1 Veillonellaceae bacterium | reverse complement strand
TTCATGTTTCCATGATTACCTTTACATTGTTCAGTTTTCAAAGATCCGCCGGGCATAACCCCTAGCGACTTTACCTATTTTAGCAGGCTTATTTTTCCTTGTCAATACGCTTTTTTACTTTTTTTCTTACCCCAAAATCTTAGTGTTTTACTATGCCGAAAGGCCATATCTACCTTCTTACATGTGATTTTTACTAATATAGGATATGGCTTCTAGTGCGGCTACTTGACCTTCACCGGTTGCTTTAGAAATCTGTAGCGGCGATCCTGTTATGTCGCCGGCGGCATAAAGGCCGGGAATATTGGTTTCCATTTTTCGGTTTACTGCAATGCTGCTATTATAGAGGACAATCCCCTCAACAATCTTATCCGGAGGATCCGCCTGGCGCAGTAAAAATACGCCGTCAACATGCAACTCTCCCATTGTAAGGGTAAGCGAAATTCCACCCTTCTCCCCCGCAATTTCAAGAGGTCTTACGCCTTTTATCACCTTCACATTATCCGGCACATCAATCACAGGCCCTTCAAATAACACCACCAAGTATAGTGCTTCCGCCAGTTCCGCCAAATATTTAACTTCCTCCAGAGCCTCTTTCATAAATGCACAAACAGCAATCTTCTTTTCCCTAAAAAAGTTACCATCACAGGTGGCACAATAGCTGACGCCCTTGCCGAGCCATTCCTTTTCCCCTTTAATAGGATTTCCTTGTGCTACCCCTGTCGAAAGAATCACTGTTTTAGCTTTATAAACGCAATTCGCCGTAAGCACTGTAAATAACTCTCCCGGAAAAACATTCAGCACTTTTTCATTACATATAAAAGGATTGTACTTCCTTACCTGTACCAAAAAGCGCTCCATCAAATCCTGTCCACTTATACATTCCATCCCCAGGTAATTATCAATAAAGTGTGCTTTTCTCAGCTTTTGAGAAAATCCTCCTCCATCAAATACAATAATATTTTTGTTTCTTACACAACCCGTTAATGCCGCCGATAATCCTGCGGGGCCACCGCCTATAACTGCAATATCATACACATCAGTCATACCTGCTCCTTCACAACGAAGACATTGCTCCGGCTATAAACTGTTATACCAATGTTCCGTCTTCCTTTACATGGAATTTGAATCCTTGTTTTTCTGCTACTTCAAGAATTCGTTGACGATTCGGTTTTGCATTGGGCAACTTTCTTGCTACCTGTAAAGTAAAAGAGTCAACGCGATTATTGGCATCTCTCAAATCGTAGTATTGTGACATTTCTTCATCATAGTCTTCCAAGAGTTCCATATAGTCATCAAAGATTCTATATGTATCGTCAAACACATTGGCCTGTCTCGGCATCCGCGGCTTTAATTGAGGATTCTGGTTTGGCACGCCAATCCCCAAACCCAACACCGGCATCGTTAATGGAGGAAGATTTAATATATCAATCATTTTTTCCATGTCGTTCCAAATGCTGCCGAAATAAACGGTACCAAATCCGGCTAATTCCGCCGCCGCCACCATATTCTGTGCAGCTAAGCACGCATCTGTCCAAGCTTGGAAAAAGCAATCTGCATCTCCCTCATTTTGTGTCTCAACACCTTGAGAGCGAGCAATACGAGAGTTTCGATACGCGTCCGCCACAAAAACAAAGAGTTCCGGAACTCTCGAAACATAGTCCTGATTTGCTACTTTAGCAATGGCTTCTTTAATTTCGGGTGTGACGATACGGATAATGCTGAACGACTGAAGCCCCATTGACGTAGCCGTTTGTTTTGCCACATCTAAGAGTACACTGAGTTGTGCCGGCGTCATTTTTTGCATTTTATATTCTCTGATTGTCCTGTGGTTTAGTAAAATATCAATTGGGTTCATATACAATCTTCCTTTCTTTCTCATGACATTGTTCAGGCCGAAATGGATTTTCAGTCTTGCAAATTGTAAGCCGGAATTTACTCGGCTATTGACGGAATTTTCTTATACCAACCGACTTCTGTTCGGTTTCGTTTATTATACCACCTGTCTCCATCAAATAAAAGCAACCCTTCCTATCCTAACAGTATAAACGCGGTTGCTTTCCTTTCCACTTTATGATATAGTGCTGATGTGAAGAGAGGGGATTTTGGGTAGAAGTCCGCTCTTTTATTTTGTCCAGTTTTACGTTTTAATTGTTATTTATTTTCTTAGTGGCATACCAAGTTTAAGGTATCACAATTACAAAAAGGGGTATTTAAATGAAAACAAGTACTATTACCATGGTAAAAAAAATGTTTCTTCCTCTGGCACTGGCAACTGCTTTTTTTGCCCTCCCTCTACAGGGTTCGGCACAAGCAGAGCAGACGAAACCGGTTATCAGCGTAGTGGGCGTTGCAGAAAAACAGGTATCTCCCGATTATGCCGTCCTCCGTTTAGGACTTGAGACTACGGGTGATACAGTTTCTGTAGCCAAATCAAAAAATGACCGCATCATGAGTGACCTCGTTAGTCGACTTAGTCAGATCGGTATTTCCAAGCCAGATATTCAAACCACTACATTTAGTGTCAGCCCTGAGTATATCTACGATCCGACGGGAAAAAACAGTAATAACATCAAAGGTTACCGCGTTTCCAATGTGATTTCCGTAAAGATTAGCGACACAAAAAAAATCGCTACCGTTATTGACCAGGCTTCGGCAGCGGGAATTAATCAAATTCACTATTTAAACTTTAAAGCGGAAAGAACACAGGAACAAGACGATCAAATGGTTACGGACGCCATTCATAATGCTCAGCACAAGGCACAAGTGATTGCTAAAGCATTGGGACGCACTTTAGGCCCTGTTCAATATATCAATATTTCCTCTGATTTAGGTGGCGGATACAGGGACTACAGTGAAGCGCTCCCCTTCAAATCCGTGCTCTCCTCTTCCACTCCCATTGAAGAGGGAACGCTTGTAATCAAAAAAGAGGTATCGATTACCTATGCCATTTTGTAAAGGTAGATACGACTTATAGTCATTTAGAGATAAATACCTGCCCCACAAAATCGGCAAAACTTAGGGCTTCTTTTCCCTTTAACCATTAAAAAAGCTGTAATAAAAGTAATTGCTTACTTTTATTACAGCTTTTTATCATTTAAATTACACCTGACAACAAAAGATAATCTACGACCTTATTCCATTCTTGGCTATACTTCTGCCACATGAACGGCAACAATACCTCCTGTCAGCTCATAACAAACTACATTCTTATATCCCAAGGAAGTAAACAATTCTGTTATTTCCGATTGATGGGGATATCGCCGGAGCGATTCCGGTAACCATTCATAAGCCGTATTTCGAACGCCCAAAACGCCTAGAAAAGGAAGTATTTTATCAAAATAAAGATAGTAAAGTTGTTTAAAGCCCATTGCACTTGGTTTAGCCAATTCCAAGGTTACAACCTTACCTCCGGGCTTGACTACCCTTTTCATTTCCAGCAGTGCTTTAGAAACATCAGGCACATTGCGAAGTGCAAATGCACTCATAGCACCGTGAAAGCAGGAATCACAAAAAGGCAAATCCATTGCATCGCCTTCTACCAATGTTGTTCGCTCCGCCACCTTGGCCCGCAAAACTCTCTCTTCGCCAATAGCAAGCATGTCTTTATTAAAATCCAACCCCGTCACCGTAATATTCGGTTCCTGGCGATATGCCTCCAGCGTCATACTACAAGTACCACAGGCCATATCTAACACGGTGTCACCGGGCTTTAACTCCAATTTCTTAATCGCAAAACTTCGCCAATAGACATCTTGGTTAAAACTCAATAGGGTATTCATTACATCATACCGCTTAGCTATTTTGGAGAATGTTTGCTGAACAAATGCTTTCTTCTCTTCGCCGCCGTCAAACTGTTTAAGACTAGACATTAATCCTCTTTTTCAATTGGCTTCGGCTCACTTTTCGCCAACACTTCGCCCGTCTTTGCATTAAGCGTTACATCAATTTCATTACCGGCCTGATGTACATCAACTTCGTAGGTAACAACGCCTTTGTCCGCTTCTACTTCCCACGCTTTTGCCACAGCTCCTTGCCCCACTGCTTCTACAGCGATCACACTGGCTTCATGCTCATCCAAAACCTGAGCCGGATTAAACACCTTCATATAGCCGTCTTTACCGGGGCCATCTGCACCTTCAGTCTTTACTACTTTACCACTTAAAATATCAATGGAAAGCTTTTGCCCCTGCTTTTTCACATAGCCCTCTACTTTATATACATACTGTCCTTTTGAGGGATTCAAAGAAATGGAATGTATGACTCCCTGCGGATAGGTATCAAGGAAAACTTGAGCAGCCCCTCTCATGCCTATAATACCCACAGACCCCTCTACATTTAGGTCCTTCGCTTCCGCAGTCAGAGTACCTGCTCCAATTGCCACCGCTGTAGCCATCACCATTGCTAACATTTGTTTTTTCATATAGATTTCCTCCTGAAAACACACTCTCTACGCTATCTAAGTTTACGCTCTTTTAATTATATCATAGTAACCTCGTAGAATAAAAACTTATCTTCTTTTTCTATCATTTACTTAATCAGGTCCTGTACATCATATCTCTATTGCCTTCCATCGACCTCTCGTCACCCTGATTTTTGCACATAGCATACGAAGACTTTGATCGCAAAGAAGTGAAAACCACGCTCCATATAATCCCCATCCCGCTACAAAACACAGGAAATAGGTAAGGAGAGGCCTAAAAATAGCAATAACAAGCAAGGAATATTTCATTACATAATAGTTGTCACCCGCCCCCTTTAATACTCCCGAATACACGAGTTGCAAACATTGCGGAATATTGGCCAATGCAACAAAATACATAATTTGACTTCCCAGTTCCACTACTTCTATATCACGGGTATACATAAGCATAATCGGTTCGCGCCCTAAGAAAAAAATCAAACAGCCTATACCGGATATAAGAAGGCCTACTCGAACCCCGACAAAGCAAAACGCTTCGGCTATATCCGGTCTTTTTTGCCCCAAGCTTTGTCCAACCCTTGCGGTTGTCGCCTGCCCCAATCCGGTGGCAAGAGCATAAAATATATTACACAGAGCCATACAAACATGATGTGTAGCCAATGCAACTACCCCTAAGGAAGTGACCATAATAGTGTACATGACCATGCCGAATCGCTCAAAAGCCTGCTCTCCAAAAGAACTGAGTCCGATTTTACCAAGAGGCGCCAGCACCTCTTTAGTAAATCCCCATGAAACACCGGAATTAAGGGAGATTTCTTTGCCTTTTCCCCACACTACAAAGCCCAACAGTATTGCGGTTACAGCATTCCCAACCAATGTACCGAGCCCTGCTCCGGCTACACCCATTTGAGGAGCTCCCCACAGTCCATAAATGAGAAACACATTTAGAGCAATCATCACCACATTACCGATAGCATTGGAATAAAAAATGATGCGAGTGTTCCCAACTCCAATCAATGCGCCTCCCACAAGCTGACTAAAGGTTGCAAATAAAATGCTTATAGTCACATATTGTCCAAAAGCAATGGCATCATTCATAATCTCCTCTTGTGCTCCCACAAGGAGAAGTATATCTTCCAAACAAACATAAAACAAAGACAAAAAGGGGATATAAAACAAAAAGGACAAGAGTAAACTTTGATTTAAAACCGCATTCATTCCCAGCCGGTCTTTTTGTCCTCTTCTCCTTGCCACCAATGCAGTTACAGCGATAGAAATGGATCGAGCAAACAACAGCATAACCATGCGAGGTTGCCCCATTATGGCAATAGCGGCCAAGGCTTTGGCACCAAGGACCCCCACCATGGCTAAACTAATAACCATGACTACTTCCAGAAATAAACCTTGAGCAGTAGCCGGCCATGCCACATCCATATATTCCTCATATATTTGTTTGGCATCCGCCTCCGGATCTGATGAATCCCCAAAATTATATCCGGACCTTAAGAATCTTTTTATCTTTTCGATCATGCTTCTATACTCTCCACATATGCTCCATCAACGGATTATAGCCATCAATTACTACGATCAACTCGTGCCCAAAGCATCTCTTATCAGTCTGTTTTGATACCTTCGGCGAACTTTTACTCTATCTCTTTAAGTATTTTTTTCAAAATCGATATACTGATACCCTCTACCAGTATATAAAAGTCATTATACACCTAAAATGCATTTATATCTACAGAACATTACTCTTATTTTTTAACTATAAAACAGCATCAAGTAAGGCTTTCGTCTCTTTGGCCTGCGGATATTTTATAATTTCCCGAGTTAGACCCTCCTCAACAATACGCCCCTTATCCATAATGATAAGACGGTTCGTAAGTGAACTGACCAGAGGAAGATCGTGAGTGATAAAAATCATACTCATTCCATGTACCTCTTGTAAGTGCTTAAGAAGGGCAATAATTCTAGCCTGTGCCGACACATCAAGAGCCGATGTAGCCTCGTCACAAATAATGAGCTTAGGATGCACTGCCATCGCTCTTGCAATAGCCGCTCTTTGACATTCTCCGCCGCTTAGTTCATGAGGATATTTTTCTGCATACTCCGGATTAAGTCCCACTTGCTCCAGTAACTCTATTACCCTAGCCTTAGGGCTCCCCTCCAAAGTAGCACAAAGATGGCACACCGTTTCCTCTATGGTGACCCCCACTTTCCTTCTAGGGTTAAAGGATCCGGTCGCATTTTGAAAAACCATTTGTACTTTTTTATATAATTCGATCCACTCTCGACGAGTAAACTTAGTTATATCCCGGTCATCAAAGATAACTCGCCCTTCGGTTACATTATGTAAGCCTGTGATAATCTTTGCAATAGTGGACTTACCGCTTCCACTTTCTCCGATAATCCCTAAAATCTCACCCTCATAAAGAGTAAAATTCACCTTATCCAAAGCTTTCACCGTTACATTATTGACATCAAAAATTTTTGTCACATTTTCAAAGCTTATAATTGCTTTACTCATTGATCCTCCAACAGGCAAAGCACACGTCGTCCGTTTCTCTTCACGTATACTTCATTTCTGTAACCTTCACAAGCCTTGCTTCGATAGGGACAACGCGATATAAACCCACATCCATTGCCGAGTTCTTTAAATTTCGGAGGAGCTCCGTCCAACCCAACCGGAATTCCTCCGCCAATCTTCGGAACTGCCTCTATGAGAGTCTTTGTATACGGATGATTCGGCGCTTCCAAGACATCGGTAGCATGTCCGTATTCCACTAGTCTGCCTGCATACATAACACCAATGTAGTCGGCCATCTTCGACACAACTCCCATATTATGAGAAATCACTATCATAGCTGTTCCCAATTTTTCTCTTAAAGAAAGCAACTCGTCAATTACCTGCTTCTGTATTGTTGTATCCAGTGCAGAAGTCGGTTCATCCGCTAAAATTAGAATCGGTTCCAGTAGTACCGCAGTCGCTATAGCAACACGTTGTGCCATTCCTCCGGAAAGTTCAAAAGGATATGAATCACAAATGCGACTTACATCGGAAAGCCCCATGGCCCTCATCGCTTTTTCTATTCGTTCATCCATTTCTTTAACGGACATCTTTCGATGAGCCTGCATAGCCTCATACATCTGGACCCTAATTCGTCTTGACGGGTGAAATGAACTCTCCGGATTTTGAAAAATATAGGCAATTTGTTCTCCCCATATTTTCCTCTTTTCATCTTTTGATAAGTCGGATATGGATAATCCATCCACCCGTACCGTTCCGCTAAATACTTCCGTTCTCATGCCTCGTACGGGAAACAACGCTTTCAGCAAAGTAGATTTCCCACAACCGCTTTCCCCTACAATGCCCAATATTTCTCTTTTCTTCAGTGAGAAAGTAATATTTCTTACCACCTCAAGACCATTATAGCCGGCTGTGACATTTTCTACACGCACTAAATCTTGCATATTTCCCCGCTTTATAACTATCCTCTACTTTTTAACAACATCTTTCGTCATTTGATAATAATCATTAGGATATGTTTCGTATCCGGAAACGGATTTGCTGATAACCGTATGCATATTGTTAAATCCTACATAATCTCCGGCCGCATCATCTATAACTTGTTGCTGGATTTTATTCACCAAATCAACTCGCTCATCTTTGGCAAAGGCCTTGCCTAAAGCGGCTAAATATTCCTGCACTTCAGCATTGTCATATTTTCCGAAATTAGACTTTCCTCCTGTCTTTAAAAAGTCACGAAGGAAGGCGTAAGGATCTCCTGTTGGAGTAGTTACAACCGAATATAAGCCCATTTCAAAATTGCCGGGAGCGAAGAAGTTTGCCTTTTCATTAACTGATATTTCTACCTGTATGCCTATTTTTTTTAGTTGAGCCTGCATTTCCGTAGCGATACTCTCCATCGCCAAACGCTTATACACACTAAGCTTCACAACTAGCGGCTGTCCGTCTTTCTCAACGATTCCATCACCGTTGGTATCTTTGTACCCGGCTATTGCCAAAATTTGTTTAGCCTTTTCTACATCAAAGGCTCTTGCCTTTAAGCCCGTAGCTGCAAATGCACTTGTATCCAAAAATGCTCCGTTTGCAGGAGTTACCGCACCTTTAAGCTGTTTTTCACCAATGGTTTTTTTGTCTACACCGTACATAATAGCTTCACGAACCGCTTTATCCTGCATCTTTTCCAAGTTAAAGTACAACTGATATGTTCTTGGTTGTGTGGTCTTTATTAATACTACCTTATCGCTCTTCGCCGCACTTTCTGCAGACTGAGGACTCATGTCAAGTGCAATATCCACTTCTCCATTTTGTACCGCCAAAGCTAGAGTATTGAAGTCCGCCACTTTAACATATTCAACACTTTCCGTCTTTACCGTACCGCCCCAGTAATTCTTATTTTTTCCCATCACTGCTTTCGTATTCGGTTCAAGCGAAACCGCTACAAAAGGTCCCGTACCAATAGGATTTTTATCGAAATCTTTCGTTCCTTCCACATCGATAATCGTCGCATAAGGATCCGTTAAATCGTTTATAAGCGTAGCGTACGGTTCTTTTGTTTTGATAATAACACTATTGCCTTCTACTGTATACTCTGATTCCTTAAGAGATACGGCACGAGTATTCTTCTCTCCCGCACGTTTTAAGGCCGCTATAACCTTTTCAGGAGTCATCTTAGTCCCATTCGAGAACGTTACTTTATCCTTTAACGTAATTTTCCATGTCAAAGCATCAACACGTTCTCCCTTTTCAGCAAGCCAAGGCTGTGGAACAAGCTCTTTATCAAGTTTAAACAAGGTTTCCCCTATACCATAGCGAACCGTATACCAACCTTCCCACTCCTTAGCCGGATCCAAAGATGCCGTTACAGACGAAGTTCCCCCCACCCGTAATACCTTTCCTGAGCTTTTTTCCTGCTCGCTGCCACACCCGGAAAATAGCAGTGACAGAATCATTACAGTAATAAGAACTAACCATGTTGCCAAACGATTTTTCATTATACCCTCCTAAAATAAAAAAAATATTTTTCTCTAATAAAAACTTAAAAAGTTAATCTTTACATTTCGGATCAAGCATATCACGCACTTGATCTCCAAATAAGTTAAATAGCATCATCACCATTACTATGGCACTACTGGTGAATAAGGTAACCCAAGGAGCAGTCTGTAAGTACTCTCTCCCCTCACTAATCATACTTCCCCACTCCGCCTCCGGAACCTTTACCCCTAACCCCAAAAAGGAAAGTCCTGCCAAGGCCATCATCATTGTACTGATATGCAAGGTTGCCGTAACAACCAATGTTCCTAAAATATTCGGCAGTATATGGACAAATAATATTCTCCTATCAGGGCAGCCACTGAGTCTTGCCGCATGCAAAAAGGGTTCTTCTTTAATCCCTAAGGTAAGACTTCTCGCCAAGCGGGCATACTGTGTCCACGAGGTAAACATAAGAGCTATCATTGCATTGATCAGTCCGCCTCCGAGTACTCCGGCCACCGCAATCGCCAAAACGATATCGGGAAATGCGAGAAAAATATCCGTAATCCTCATGAGCCATGCGTCCAGTCGCCCACCATAGTATCCGCCAAAAAGTCCGATAAGAGTTCCTATGGTAGCCACCGTAGCAATAATTGCAAAAGCGGAAAAGATAGAAGTTTTACTTCCCACTATAATGCGAGATAAAATATCCCGCCCATGACTATCGGTCCCCAAAAGATGCTCTCTACCGGGTCCCGTCAAAATTTTATCGGGATTTGTCGAATACGGATCATAAGGCGTTAAATAAGATGAGAATAAACTGCAAACAAGTAACAGTATAATAAGTCCCAATAAAACCCAAAAAGAAAGGCCTATATTTTTTTTGCTCACCATACAGTTACGCCTCCTATATTTTCCGTACCTTTGGATTAAACCATGTATACGAAATATCCGTAATCAGTGTAACAGTCAAAAAAATGAAGGACATCCACACCACCACCGCCTGTACCACAGGATAATCCCGTTTAGTAATGGCATCCATAATCAGATCTCCCAGACCGGGCCAATTAAATATGGTCTCCACTACCACAGTTCCGCCGAGAAGAGACCCTATAGATACACCTGTTAGAGTAAGCACGACCATCATCACATTTTTTAACACATTTTTATAAAGAATGGTACTTTCTTTCAGCCCTCTGGCACGAAGCCCTATTACATAATCCTTACTCAGTTCTTCCAAGGTTGCCGCCCGTACCTGCCGTATATAACGGGATGACATTACCAATGTCAAAGTAAGAGACGGCAAAACAATTCCCACCGGTCTCGATGTAGACAAAACAGGAATAATGCCCCAGTAATAGGAAAATAAATACAATAAGCCTAGTCCTATGATAAAGTTCGGAACAGCATTTACTACAAAGCTGATCAATCTTGCGCCATAGTCAAAAACACTGTTTTTCTTGGCCGCCATATATATCCCTAGCGGCACGGAAATCAAAAGAGTCAGCACCATAGATAATCCGGCCATTTTTATAGTATAGGGCAATGCTTTTAAGAGCATAGAACTAACCGATTCATCATTAATGAGCGATTTTCCTAAATCACCTCGCAAGAGGTTCCCTAACCAGTGGATATACTGTGTGAGAAAAGGTTTATCCAGCCCCATCTCCATCCTCATAGCCTGGGCAACCGCCGGATCAACGGCAACACCTCCTGCCGAAAGTCTTACGCTTACCGCATCAAGAGGAGCAATAAAGAGTAGTCCGAATACCAAAAAAGTAATGCCCAATAGTACAGGAACAAATTGAACCAGTCGATACAGTATACGCCTCTGCATCTGATCCTCCTAGTAAAACAAACAAAAAGCCCCTTTATGGGCTATAAAAGTACAATCGTCTCTTCACACAAGCTTAAACACGACGATATAAGTATTAAATTTTATATACTCTCAAATATTAAAAACTCTTAAAATAATAGGGGGTATAAAGTTTTTATATAAAATTATCTATATTTTAAAATCCTTATTATCCCTTTATTTACTGAATTAACCATATTATATAAAACAGATTGGCAAACTGTCAATCATTCTCATTTATTATATACGGGTATATAATAAATTTTTTGCACCCTATTATATTTATTTCATCCTTCACTTTACTATAAAAATTTGCTTATCCCTTGTTTCATCTTAAAAAGGAGGCTCTATTAAAGTAAAAATAAAGCGATTCCGCCATTTTACAGGGCGCAATCGCTTTTCAGTATATTTCCCCTTTATAATTCTTACCTCTAAAATCCGTATGGCTTAAACATTTTCGCCTTTTAAGATGCCCCCTTATGAGCGGACAAAATGAATACGGTTGCTAAAATCATAGTAAAACCTATTACATCAGTTAAGGAAAAAGCATTCCCCAAAAGAGCCCAACTAAAAATTACCGCCGATATGGGTTCCACAGAAGAGAGAATAGACCCTTTTACCGCACCGATTCTCTTAACACCTTCAATGTAAAGATTAAATGAAACCACCGTACCAAGTAAAACAATAATCCAATAAGAAGTATGCGTTAAACTATCCCATTCACCGGGCACATAAAAAGGTTGCCAAAGTAAAATGCCCGTGAGCGCACCAAAGAGCATCCCCACACTAACAATTGGGCCGGACCCATACTTTCGAAGTAAAGGAATGGGCTGCGCGCTATAAATTGCCACCGCCACAGCTGATAAAATCCCCCAAAAAAGTACAGTTCCGTCAATCCGGTCTAAAGATAGTTCTCCCTTCGTAGCGATAAGAATAGTGCCGGTCATTGCAAGAACCACGCTGACCGATTCTCCCTTGGAAGGCCACTTCCGCTTAAATAAAAGGTAGTACAAAATAATGATAGTAGGAGCTAAATATTGTAATACTGTGGCAATCCCCGCACCGGCATAGTAAATGGATACAAAGTAGGAGTATTGACAAAGAGCCATGCCGAACACGCCGAATATCATGGTATGAAAGATATCCTTCGAGCACAAGAACAACCGCATTAGCGAATCCCTTTTTGCATAAAAAGTATAGCTCAAAGAGATTAAACCGGCAATGGTAAGACGCGATGTTACAAGCCACTTAGCATCTACATGCCTCATTTCCTGTATAAACTGCGCACATGTTCCCGACAATCCCCAAAAAACACCCCCCAAAAGCGTAAATACAACGCCTAATGCGAAATCTCTATTCATGTCCTTAACCCCTATTACACAAAAATCATGCTACTCTTTTTCAGTTCCTCTTCACTGTACAGTATATCATAATTTTCAATTCCCCATTGCTCCATAAATTGATGAACAACCGGTTCTATATCTTTAGCCCTTCGGCCATGACTCATAGCATACATATTATAAGGCCACTCCGGGTACATAGACCTTTCGTAACAATGACTCACTATGGGAAGAGAAGCCAATGCTTCTCCCACTTCTTTGAACCGCTCTTCATCCGCTTGAAGCACTATCATAGCATTAACTGTAAATCCTGAGTTCTGATGGTATAAAATGGCACTTACCCTCTTTAATTTCTTCTCATCCCTCTTTTTTTGAAGCCACTCTACCAGCTCATCCTCCGTTATTCCAACTTCCTTAGCAACAGCTTCATAGGGGTTATCCGTTAGAGGTAGGTCCCCCTGAAATAGTGATATTATTTTTTTATCGACTTCCTTCATCTGTACCCTCCCCCTCTATATCAAAGAAAACGCGAAGCTTAAACTGTTGCAATTTCGGAAAACAAAAAATCTGTTTTACACCAAATTTTCTTTTTACTTCATCAATAAATTTGCCTCGCTCCTCTTCTGTTCTTGTAGCAAGGGTAAACCACATATTTAACATTCCTCTTCTACGGTAATTATGTGTTACTCCGGGATGCTCATTAATAAAGCGAGCAACCTCATAAAAGATCTCTTCTTCTACCCGAGCCCCAAGCAAAAGACTTGTGTACCCCATGGCCTTTGTATCAAAAACTCCACCGATCCGGCGTATGTATTTAGATGCCACCAACTTTTGTATACGTGCCACCACATCGTCTTTTGTAAGTCCAAGCTCTTCGGCAATGCTATTATAAGGATCTTTTTTTAGGGGAAGTCCCTGTTGTAATCGGTTCAGCAACTGCTTATCCTTTGCGTCCATCCTTACCTCCTAAAGCACCAGGGCTCTTCTGCCATATAATCCTGTTGATAATAATATGCACGAGCACGGCAACCTCCACAAATTTCTCTGTCTTGACAGCTTCCGCATTCACCTTTATAGTTACCAAAGTCACGCAATCTTGCAAAGACATCACTATCCCGCCAAATATCCGTAAATGGTTTTTCCCTCACATTACCAACCGAAATCGGAAGATAGGGGCAAATATTCACATCTCCGACGGGAGTAATACAACAATACGCTGTTCCCGCCAAGCATCCACGGGTAAATCGTTGCTCTACGCCCATCATTTTTGCCATAGGCATGAACTGAGGCGCGCAGGTAGGTTTTAACTCAATCTTGGAAGTCTTTTGTTTTTCCAAAATGGAGCGAATCATAGAAAAATACGCCTGCGACCTTAAGCCTTCGGCTTCCATTGACAGGGCTCTTCCCGTAGGAACTAAAAAGAAAGGGTGAACCGCATGAACACCTTTAGCCTCGTAATAATCGACCACTTTCTCAAATTGATCCTGATTATTTTCCGTGAGTGTCAAGTTAATTTGTACCTGTAATCCTGCTGCAAGGGAATTCTCGATGCCGGCCTGTGTCCTGTCATAAGCTCCTTCTTTTCCACGGAAATCATCATGATATCCCTTGTCCAAACTATCCACGCTGATTGCAATACCGCGTAATCCGGCTTCCTTTAAAGCTTTCGCCATCTCGGGCGTCACCAACGTTCCGTTCGTCCCCATTGCCGGAATCAAACCTACCTGCTTTGCTTGCGCCACAAAATCCAGTATATCAGGACGCAATAAAGGTTCTCCTCCACTTAAAATCAACAGAAAGAAACCGCTAGCCTTTATTTCTCGTATTAGCTTTTTCCCCTCTTCTGTTGTTAGCTCAAGAGAAGTATCTTCTTCAATTCCCGACTCTCGGTAACAATGCTTGCAATATAAATTACAACGCTTAGTCGTGTTCCATGAAATAAGCATTCATATCCCCCCTCCTAAGCCGATTTCTTCATCTGTAAAATAACAGGCCGGATCTGACGCCCACACATCGCCGGTGCTCAGCGCACGGGCGCGAAAGTTGCCGTTGCACTGTGATAGCCACCGGCATTCCTTACATCGACCTGTGATGTACTCTTTACGATTCCGAAGTTTTTGAAGAAAGTCATTATTTTTTCCATCCCATATTTCCCCAAAGGATCTTTCCCTTATGTTGCCAAGAGGGATGGCTCTTGTAAACTGATCGATATAAACATTTCCTTCCCAGTCTACGGATCCGATGGCCATACCGGATCGATTGCCTCCGTTAATGGAAAGCAAATCCCATACTTCAACCGCTCGCTTCGGATTCTGTTTCTTCAAGTATTGATAAATATATATAGCATCACAGTGGTTATCCACTGTCAAAATTTCCGTATCCACTCCGCGACGATCAAAATCTAGCGTTTTTTCTATAATATAATCAATCGTCCTTCGCATTTCTTCATGATTTAGATCTTCATGTTGAATAAAAGCCCCTCTTCCGGAATACACCAAATGGTAAAAACATACCCGTTTAATGCTCTCTCTTTCTATTAAATCAAAAATAGCCGGCAAGTCTCTGGCCGTCGTACGGCTCAGAGACAATCGAAGCCCTGTCTTTTGCCGAACCGCATGACAGTTCTTAAATCCCTGCAATGTGTCTACGAACGCCCCTTTTTTCCCTCGGAAGGAATCGTTAATGTCTTCCAGTCCATCCAAGCTTATTCCGACATAACTAGTCCCCAACTCCTTAATTCGCTTTGCCGTCTTTTCATCAATCAGCGTCCCATTAGTGGATATTACCATACGAAGACCGATTTCTTTTCCATAAGCCATAAGTTCAAATAAATCGGCTCTTTTTAGCGGTTCTCCACCGGAAAAAAGTAATACCGGAACACGATATGACTTCAAAGAATCCATAAAGTTCTTGGCCTCTTCGGTAGTAAGTTCATTCGGCGTATCCCCCAAAACCGCCTCCGCATAGCAATGACGACAAGCCAGGTTGCAAGTGCGCGTACAGTTCCAAACGACAACAGGCCCCATTGAACGGGTAGTTCCTTTTCTTTCTCCTTTTGCATGAGGGGTATATCGCAAAGTATCCCCATAATGGCTTTTACCTAAAAGCAATTTCGAAAAACTTATCATCTGTATTCTCCTTAGAATATATGAATAATTTATTTTACTATACTATCGATCCAGTGGAACAATTCCTCCAAATCATAATCTCCTGAATGAGGAACTCCCCAAGGAATCGCATAGTCAACTTCACGACCTTCCATTTCAAGTCTTGCCACAAGCATAGCGGAAATGGCATGAGATGTGTCATAATCGGCAGAACCCGCCCGGATACGCAAATGTTTAGCTCCTTGTTTATTTTCCACATAATTCATGGCATTCATCATTTTTACTATTTCTCTATCCGCTACCATGTCTTTGTTGGTGCTCTGGTCCGCACTAAACCGTGTAAAATGCTTGGCTTTTACAGTTTTCGTCCCGAACAAGTCATTTTCTCCGGAACTGAGATCCGGTGCATCAAAGGCGGGAGGAGATTTCATCCTTTTTTGGGAGTGAATAAATCCTCGCCAATTTACATCCACTACTTCTCCATTACTGATTATAACCCATTCCGTTTCAGACAGATCCTCTCCCTCTTCAATCGCTTTATTGGCAGACTCTACAAGATAGGCTTTAATGTATTCTTTAAAGGATCCATCTCCATTTTTATCTAATGTTAATTTCTCTCCCTTTTCATTGCTTAATCCTAACGAATTCAAATAGGAGATAAATTGTTCCTTTAGCTGAAGAGAGAGCATTCTTTCTTTTAAAGTAAGACTCCCCTCAATAGTAGACACAGCTCTCGAACGATCGTTAAAGCCGGATGCGGTAAGCTTTGACATATCCATACGACTATACTCATTTAACCCATTAAACTGCCATTCATACGCTGCGTCAGCATGCTCTAGATTGGTAATGGGGCAGTATACGGAAGCGGCAAAAATAGCATCACTGGCATTTGCGGCTCCCAGCTCTTTAAGATACACATTGTATTCCTCTTTATCTCCGCTCAAAGCCAAAAGAGCTGACATAGCTCCACCCGCACTTGTTCCGTTGGAAATAATCTTATTTGCATCACCCGGCATTCTCTCGTCATTAAAACGAAGATATTTGACCGCTGCCTTTAAGTCCACAATAACCGCCGGAGCCTTTCCCGTGTAGATCTCCCCCTGCTGTAATGTTCTTCCTCTGGCACCCACGCTGGCTACCACATAACCTTTGGAAAGAGCCGATAAAATAGTGCTTTCTCTTCCGCCCATTCCCTTTTGTGTTGCCACTGTCGCTTTCGCCGGCATATAGCCACCTACTGAATTAGGCAGGAAAATAGGGGCATTTTCTGAATTATATCCATTGACCTCACTTCCCGTATAATATTCGTTTGGAATATAAATATTTATGGTCTGGTATTCCGGCTCAATCGGGTTTTGAACATATACGATTCTTTCATAAGCACGGTAAGTGATCGTCTTTCCATTCACCTCTGCCGTTACAGGAGTATCTTCATCTCCCGGCCTAAAAACCAGGTCAAAACTATCACCTGCTTGGTTAAAGAAAGTCTTGCTTTCCAATGTATCTTTTTCTGCCGATACAGTCAAAGTTTGAGTCATAAAACCACATACCAGCAGGGTTGTCAACATTTTAATTTTCTTCATTTTATTCTCCTATTTCTAATACAGTTTATAAAAATACTGCACTTTAGAGCTATTTATTTTATTATATCATGGTAGCCAGACTTTTTTATAAAGCTTAGTTTTTATTTCCAAAATGCTTTAATGCAATAAAAATAAGTACCAAAGACAAAAATAAGCGACCTCTCATTTCTGAGAGGCCGCTTATTTACTTGGTGACCCAGGAGAGATTCGAACTCCCGACCCACGGCTTAGAAGGGCAACAAGGCAATATTTTTAGCTACCACAAAAACACAACAAGCACTGTAAAATACTACAAACTCATAAAAGTGAGATTATTAAAAACTGTAAAAAATGGTTAAAATAAACGACTGATAAGCGACTAAAATATAGATCCGAGAAGTTGGATCACCTCCGCGTATACGCAATCACACCAACGACTAGCAATGAGTATTTTAGAAGTCTATTTTGTCGTTCTTTTTTCTTCACTTGCTTTTCGTATTTGTTCAAGGATATTTCTGCTTTCTGCAATAATTCGTCTGTTTTCTCGTATGATTTCTTGAGCTGTTCCGTTTCTGTTTTCGACTGATTCAATTCTTGTTTCAACTTCTCCAATGATCTCTGCGCTTCTAACAAGTCGTTGTTCGATTGTGTTAACAAGTGCTCTAGCTTATTGTTGTTCGTATCTAGCTTGAACAAGTTCTGTTCTAGCTGATTGAATTGCGTTTCCGTCATCGTGATGTCGGAACAATATCCAACCGAAGGCGCACAAAATAGCAACGCCAACAATAGGAATAGCCATCGACCAGATACGATTTTTAACTGATTCATACATGCCCACCTCCTAGTGGAATAACTTATAAACACTGCCTTCGTAGTAGATTTGAGCCAGTATCCATGAAAAAAACAGGATACCCGCGATAAGTGCTTTTTTCTTCATCGGACTGCCCCCTGGGAATAGTCTGTTACAGCTCGCGCAAAAGCTTTTGATACTTCATCTAAGTTAGATTCATTCTTTAGCCATTCTTCCTCTGTCGGATTGCTAATAAAAGGTAATTCAAATAGTGCAGCAGGTATATCTGTATTGATAAGCACATATAATCCTGCTTCTTTGTCAATATCTCCATCGCTCCAATCGGATCTAACTAAAAGATTAGGGAATGTCTTGTGTACCTGTACCATCAGTGCAGTGGCAAAATAGTCTGCATATGTCATTCCTCGACTTGTAAAGACTTCAATTCCCTTTGCTTCTTCATTAAAAGAATTGCAATGTATAGATAAAAACAAATCGTAGCTACCATTGTTTGCTACATTACAAATATAAACTAAATCGTCATGTTGTATTACATCTGCTTGTACACCTGCTTCAATTAGATATTT
>JBHAEC010000005.1:0-14426 GCA_041855385.1 Veillonellaceae bacterium | reverse complement strand
AGGCTCATGTTGCGTGAATCTCACGCAGATCCTGTGTTGCTTTTGGTAACGGACGGTCGTGCAACGTGGGCGAAGGGAAATGTGCCTCCCGTAGAAGCAGCAAGGACAGAAGCGGAGAAGCTATATAAGTTAAATATAAAGTCTATTGTTATTGATACGGAAAGAGAGTTCATCTCTTTGGGTATCGCCAAAAAATTGGCAAAAGAATTACGGGCCAATTATTATTCTGTAAAAGATATTAATGATAAAACGATAATTAGTGCCGTACGTGCGTTGGGAGAGTAAGTATGAAGCACATTGCGTATGTAACAAATATTAATAAGCAACTGGAATATTCAAAGCGGCTTGAAGAAAAGGTAAGAAGGGAAGGGAAAGAGGTTCACTTTGTTTCTCTGTCCATGCGAGGAGAACAGGTATTTGACGATACATGGAAAAAAAGCCTGGCGGAAGCGGATGTCGTAATTTTGACACATATGGGCACCGGTCTTGACACGCCTTTTATGCGACAACTTGCCTCATGGCTTTATCTGAATCATCCTCGTTACATTCTTTATGTGGAAGAGAAAGAGCGAGAAAAGCTTGAAAAGGGGTTTTCAAAGGAGGCTGTTCTCACGATTGAAAAATATATTAAATATAGTGGAGATAACAATCATGAGGAGCTCTTGAACTATATTTTGGCACAATTGGGAGAAGGAGTTTCCTATGTGGAACCGGTATCTCGACCTTGGGAAGGGATTATTGATAAAGAAGGACACTTTTTTCCTACCTATGATGCTTATGCAAAAGACCGGAAGGATAATGACAAGCCGAAAGTGGGCGTCTTTTTTTACCGGGAAGAGTGGATTTCGAATGAATTGTTTTATCAGCGTGCTTTGTATGAGGCACTGGAGCGGTTACAGGTACAACCGGTACTCTTTTTTGGGCAATATGGAGGCAATCCCCGAATCGGAGCACCCTGTTTTAAGGAATCGGCAAAGAAAATTTTCGGTCACGGATTGATGCCTT
Source organism: Veillonellaceae bacterium (assembly GCA_041855385.1). Classification (GTDB taxonomy): domain Bacteria; phylum Bacillota; class Negativicutes; order Veillonellales; family Veillonellaceae; genus JBHAEC01. The sequence goes on along the minus strand of JBHAEC010000005.1, from coordinate 13,421 downwards.
TAGATGTACTTATTAATACGGGCAAGTTTTCTCTTCTCGGGTTACAGGCCATGGAAAGTGGAGACCTTCTTTCCTATAATGTGCCGATATTGCAGGGATACAATATTTATATGGAAGAGAAAAGATGGGAAGAAAACCTTCAGGGCCTTCCGGCTCTTGATGTATCCATGTCGGTGGCATTGCCGGAAATGGACGGAGCTATCCATGGCGGGGTAGTAGCAGGACAGACGCAAATGGATGACGGCAGGTACATTTACCTTCCCATATCCGAAAGAGTAAGTGAAATTGCCGAACGAGCTGCTAAATGGGCGAAATTGAGGCATATCCCTAACGAGGAGAAGAGGGTGGCCATTATTTTTCACAATTATCCTCCGAAAAACTCCAATATCGGATCTGCTGCCGGTCTTGATTCTCCGGAATCGATTTGTCGACTTTTGGCGGCCATGAAGGAAGAGGGGTATGTAATTGACCATTTGCCTGAAAACAGTAAGGACTTAATGGAAGATATTTTACGCCATGCCACAAATGACCGTCGATTTTTAAGTGAAGAGCAGATTAGGGCGGCGCAAGGGCAACTGTCTGCTCAGGCATATAAAGAATTTTTTCAAACGATCCCGAACAGGTCACAAAGAAATATGACGGAAGGTTGGGGAGAAGCCCCGGGAGAAGTGTTTTTTTATGACGATAATCTTCTTATACCCGGGTATGAAAATGGTAACCTTTGGATTACCGTACAACCTCCGCGGGGGTTTGGCGAGGATCCGAGTAAGATTATCCATGATCCCTTGTGCCCGCCGACACATCATTATGAGGGGTTTTATCACTGGATAAGAGACCACTGGAGGGCTGATGCGGTCATACATGTAGGCACTCATGGATCACTCGAATGGCTTCCCGGAAAGGGAACCGGACTCAGCTCATCCTGCTACCCTGAAATGTCTATTAAAAGCTTACCCAATATATATCCTTATTGGACGACGATTGTGGGTGAAGGAATTCAAGCAAAACGGCGGGGTGCAGCTTGTCTTATAGGGCACTTGACGCCGCCCATGGCACATTCCGGACTATATGATGCCTATGAAGAGTTGGATCATCTACTGGAAGAGTATGAACATTTTCGTCAACAAAGCGAGCGTCTGTCCGAATCGGAGACAGTAGCGGCTATGATTATAGAAAAGGCGAAAGATTGCCACTTGTATGAAGAAATCGACAATAGAGAAGCGATTTCTTTTGAAGAATTAGTCGGTATACTGCATAATCGGCTGACGGATATGAAACATATGCAAATGCGGTGCGGTCTTCATATTTTGGGGCAGCCGCCACAGGGCGAGCATTTACGAGCTTTTTTGTCCGGGTTGGTGCGCGTTGAAAATAACGGGCTTCCTTCATTACCCCAATTACTGGCCAATATACAGGGAGAAGATTTTCAAGAACTGCAGGATCACAGCGGAGAATATACGAGCAAGGGAGTGAGAAAAGGAATATTGGTAGACCGTATTTGGCAGATGGTCGATGATATTCTCTCCTTTTTGGCGGACTCAAAATTCACATCGCACAAGGAATGGAGAGATATTCCTTCGGTAAGAGATATTTTGGAAAAAGCGGATGAAGAAGATCTTCAGAAAATGGACGGTATTATAGAAACTATATGTACCGTTTATGTACCTCATATTGATAAGACGGTTCAAGAAATCGACAATACCATTAAGGCTTTGCAAGGTAAGTACATAGAAGCAGGGCCGGGGGGAGCACCAACGGGAGGTCGTGCAGATGTACTTCCTACGGGACGAAATTTTTACGGTGTTGACGAGCGTACATTGCCCACGAAGGCGGCATATGAAATCGGAACCCAACTGGCTAACCAAGTAATAGAATCATTTATAGGGGAAGAAGGGCGATACCCTGAACAGATCGGTATGATATTGTGGGCAGGGAGCAATACGAGGAGTCATGGACAGTGTGCGGCGCAGTTTATGAACCTTATGGGGGTGCGTCCTATCTGGCAAGCAGGGAGCGGTCGCGTTGTGGGGTTAGAGGCGATTCCTCTCCATGAACTAAAAAGACCGCGCATTGACGTGACGGGACGAATTAGCGGACTTATCAGAGACATGATGCCCAATCTCATTAAGTGGCTGGATAAAGCTGTTCTCTTGGTATCCGAATTGGAGGAAGATGCAGAAGATAACTATATAAGAAAACATATTGATGAGGATGTATCATGGCTAGTGGAGGAGGGGGAAGCTCCGGAAGATGCCTATGTTAAAGCTAGATGGCGTATTTTTGGTGATCCTCTCGGAGCCTATGGGGCAGGAATTGCCAATGTACTGGAAGCTAAAAATTGGGAAACCATTGACGACTTGGCAGAGGTATATTTGACATGGAGCAGCTACTCTTATAGCACAGACAGAGAAGTAGGCCAGGATGCACGACTCTTTAGAAAACGTTTATCCACAGTAGAAGTAACGATAAAAAATGAGGATAATCGAGAAGTGAGTATGCTCAGCTCAGATGATTTTAATTCATATCACGGGGGAATGATTGCCACCGTCCGCAGTTTAAGTGGTAAACAACCAAAATCATATTGTGGAGACAGCAGTGACAAAGAACATGTTACGACGCGTACTTTGCAAAGCGAAATAAAGCGTCTTTTCAGAGGAGAGGCAATCAATCCGAAATTTATAGAAGGAATGATGGAACATGGCTATAAAGGGGCAGCAGATATGTCGTCTTATGTGGCTCACAGCTACCAATGGGATGCGACGAGTGCGGTTATGGAAGACTGGATGTACGATGAGTATGCCAGAAAGTACGTTTTCGACAAAAAAGTGCAGGACTGGATGCGTGATGTAAATCCTTGGGCTTTACAGCGCATTGCGGAAACATTGTTGGAAGCGGAGCAGAGAGGATTGTGGGCGGCCTCTTTGGAATATAAAGAAGGGTTACAGGAGATTTATTTATCTTTGGAAGGAACCTTGGAAGAGAGGGGCGAAATGGTAAAATCCTAACCGTGTATACATTGTCCGTACCTATTGACATGAGGGATAATTATACATACAATGTAGAGGGCTTTGATGTCCAGCAGTGGTCTGCATCGTTAGAGCGGAACCGGACTAAGAGAAAGCCTATAAAGCCTATAATATATACGACTTGTATCCCTTAGGGGAATGAGAACGGAGGAAGAGTATGGATAACGAAAAATTGACAGATCAAGAGACTGCGAATGTGGAACAAGAAGAAGTCATTGGCGTAAAAGCGGCGACAAGCCATAATGAAAAGATTGTAGAGGAAGGGGACATTAGGTTTCCGGTGAAGCGGAGAAAAAGAGGCTTTTCCGCAAGAGAACTTACCGTCATCGGCATGTTGGGAGCTATTACCATGCTGTTAGGCATTACCGGATATGGTTTTATCCCTTTGCCTTTTATGAAAGCAACTATTTTACATATTCCAACAATTATAGGAACTTTGTTGGAAGGGCCTCGTGTGGGCATGATAGTAGGCTTTCTGTTTGGGTGCTTTAGCTTGATGCAAAATATTATGGTTCCCAGCCTTATGTCCTTTGCCTTTTTAAACCCCTTGGTGTCTGTTTTGCCGAGGCTATTAATCGGAGTGGTAGTGTTTATTGTATATAAGTTACTCCCCATCAGGGACTTATGGAGAATTGCCATTAGCAGCTTTATTGGATCCATCATGCACACAGTAATGGTGCTGGGAATGATTTATCTTCTTTATGCAGAAAGCTATGCGGCGGTGCGAAATATCGATCCCCAAAATGTAATTAACCTTTTGCTTGGAGTGGCAGTTGCCAATGGAGTTCCCGAAGCTGTGGTTTGTATGGTTGTCACAACGCCCATCGTCATGATGGTTAAAAAAGTAGTAAAGAAAAAAGAATAAGGAAGAAATATTGTACTTCCGGAAAAGAACAAATAACTTTACGGTGTCCGATTCAACTATTTGGGTGAATCGGACACCGTCTTTGCTTTATAGAGCCTTTTAAAAGATGGAAACGAATAGTATATATAACAGGCTGAATAGAATATAATTTGTAATAATAGTTAATTGAGAATAAAAAACAATAATAAGGAAGAAAAAAAGGATAAACTTTATTAAAGTAGATAAAATTAGTCCAGTTAAGACAGGAAAATATAAAGGATTTGTGTTGACATTATGCGTATTTAGCGGTATCCTCTAATTGATAATAGATTTCATAATATTAATGGATACATATAGATATTATGAACGAACTTTAGGGATAGGAGGGTTCGCTATGCGAAAAAAACTTTCTCAAATGTCTCCCGGTGAAAAGGGGACAATTGTTGCGGTACATGGCAGCGGAAATATTAAACATCGTTTAATCGATATGGGCGTTGTGCCGGGAACAATGGTTCTAGTTATTAAATATGCACCGCTGGGAGATCCTGTAGAGATTAAGGTGAAGAATTTTGATTTATCTCTTCGCGTAAGTGAAGCGGAAACGATTGAAGTAGAAACTGCCTGAGGAGGAAAGTTATGGCTAAACATGATAACCATAGTATTCGCATTGCCTTAGCAGGGAATCCGAACTCTGGAAAAACGACAATTTTTAATAATATTACGGGAGCAAAACAACACGTAGGGAACTATCCGGGGGTAACGGTAGAAAAAAAGGAAGGCCACTGTTCACATGGCGGGGAAAATCTTTTATTCTTGGATTTACCGGGGACCTATAGTTTAACGGCACGTTCTTTAGACGAACTGGTGGCAAGAAACGCTATTATCAATGAAAAACCGGATGTTATCGTAAATGTGCTTGATGCTTCGAATCTGGAGCGCCACCTGTACTTGGCGGCACAACTGCTGGAGCTGGAAACGCCTTTAGTGATTGATCTGAATATGGTGGATGTGGCAGAAGAAATGGGGATTACTTTTGATTTGCGAAAATTAAGTGATGCCTTGGGTGCAACGATTGTCAATACAGTAGGTCGTACAAACACAGGAACGAAAGAGTTGCTTGATGCGGTTTGTCAAGTGGCAAAGGAAAGACCGGTTTCGTCGGTAAAAGTGGAATATGGTGAGCCTTTGGAATCGAAGGTGGAAGAACTCATCAAAACCATTAACGAATGTCCACAGGTAATGTATCCGATTCGATGGTTGGCAGTGAAGTTGCTGGAAAATGATTCGGATGTAGTAGATAAAGTAAAGGCCATAGAGGGAACAGACGGAATTATAGCTAAAGCACATGCCATTCGCGAAGAATTAAAAGATAAAGTAGACCTGGATGTGGCATTTCAAGAGGCGCGCCACAGATTTGCGGTACGCGTGTATAATGAAGTGCTCCTAACCAGTCCGGGGCTTGTAGAAACAAAGTCTGATAAAATTGATAAGATTCTAACGCACCGAGTGCTTGGATTGCCCATTTTCCTCTTTATTATGTGGGCCCTGTTTAACCTTGTGTTTACTTTGGGGGCATATCCGCAGGACTGGTTGGACGGTTTGATCGGACAGTTTGGAGAATGGGTAACAACTGTTGTGCCGGAGGGGGATTTGCAATCTCTTTTAGTAGACGGTATTATCGGCGGTGTAGGTGCTGTTTTGAGTTTCTTGCCACTGATTGTTATCCTCTTCCTTGGCATTTCTTTTTTGGAAGATACGGGATATATGGCAAGAGCGGCTTTTATTATGGACCGTCTCATGAGAGCATTCGGCCTACATGGTAAATCATTTATTCCCATGTTGCTGGGCTTTGGTTGTACCGTGCCGGCAGTTATGGGGACCCGGATTTTGGATAACCCGAGAGATCGGATGGTCACTATCTTGGTAGCACCTTTTATGAGTTGCGGAGCAAGACTTCCCGTTTACACTTTGTTGATTGGTGCCTTCTTTAGTGAGGAGATCGCGGGGAGCGTACTCTTTGGGGTTTATGCATTTGGGGTACTCTTGGCGATTATTTTTGCTAAACTGTTTCGATCCACTCTTTTTAAGGGGGATACGGAACCTTTTGTGATGGAGATGCCTCCTTACCACATGCCGACAGTAAAAACTGTACTTATTCATATGTGGGACAGAGCATGGCTATACATTAAGAAGGCCGGTACTTTTATCCTTGCGGCAAGCATTCTTGTTTGGGTATTGGTATCTTATCCGGAAAACGTAGAGTACTCCAAAGATTATGATTTGGCTCGTGAACAAGTGGCTGTCACTTATGAACAAAAAGCGGCAGAGATTCTTAAACCTTTAAATGTGGAAAAGGTAGAGGATAATGAAGCGGTTTCCGGTATCTTGGAAGAAATGGGCACCCTAGTGTCGGCGGCTGAGGAAGCAGGCGAAGAAGTGGGAGAAGACACATTTGTCGTAATCAAAGAAAAACAACCGCAACTTTATCCGATAGCATTTGCTTTATATGAAAATAATCTCGCTATGGAGGAAGAAATAAGCGCTCTTGACAATGAACAAAACTCTGAAAAACTGTCTCAATCCTATGCGGCTGTTTTCGGAAAGGCCATTGAACCTGCCATTAAACCTCTCGGGTTTGATTGGAAAATTGGTGTGGGCTTAGTTGCCGGTATGGCTGCGAAAGAAGTCGTGGTAAGTACTCTGGGGACTATCTATGCGGTAGCGGCTGATGAAGAGGATGATTCGGGGCTTCGAGAGATTCTTGCCAATGATCCGGACTTCTCTCCTCTTGCGGCAGTCAGTCTTATGATATTTACCCTGATTTATCCTCCTTGCTTGGCGGCATTGGCGGTAATTAAGAGAGAACTCGGTTCTTGGAGTTGGTTGGCTTTTGTTACGATCTACTCAACAGGTTTGGCATGGCTGTGCTCCTTTATTATCTATCAGGGCGGCAAGATGTTAGGCTTTTAACAATGATAAAATAAAGTTGGCCGGTTATGAATTTCCGGTGTAATAAAACGGGCGGCCGGTGATTATTACCGGCCGTTTGTGCATAGAGAGGTAAGATTATGGAGCAATTGATTATAGGAGGTCTCGTTGCAGTTGCGGCGAGTTATATGGTTATTAAAATATACCGGTCATGGAAGGGACGCGATGATTGTTGTGGTTCGAAAGGAGAGAAGAGTTGTGGCGGATGCACGGGATGTGGGCATAAGGAGTAGGCGCTTAAAAGGAGAGGTGAAAAAATAGTGTTTGCCCCACAGGTGCTTTTTATGCTAGAATAGGGCGAAAGCAGTGGATTATTATAAAAGTGAGGTGTATTCCGATGAAACGTATTCGTACTATTAATACCGAATCCTTACAAAAAACGGCGAAAACAGGTGGTTGTGGCGAGTGTCAAACATCCTGCCAATCTGCTTGCAAAACGTCTTGTACCGTAGGCAATCAAGTTTGCAAGAAAAAATAGTATTATAAAGAAATTATTTAATCGACCATCCCGGAGCGTACTTTGGGGTGGTCGATTTTTGTTTGATTAAACAGAAGAAGAGATTTTTTGAAAAGAGGTATTAAGTCATGTTAAAAGCGGAGCGGCTGTGATATAATGACTTAGTAGAAAGAAAAATTTAAATATACATTGGGAGGACTAATGGAAGAACTGAAACCAATGATACATAAATTTAAAATGAAGGAAACATATTTTTGCTTGGACGTCAACAGTGGGATTGTTCATGTTATTGATGAATTGACGGACAAGGTGTTGGATATATATGACGGAAGCAATCGGGAAGAGATTTTTCGCATATTTAAGGATAGGGAGTCGCCTGAGGAGCTGCAAGAGCTTCTGGATGACTTAGACTCCCTCATAGAGCAAGAGATGCTGTTTGCTCCTATGTCGGAAGACTTTAAAGTCGTAGCGGAAGAGAAGCCTATTGTAAAAGCTTTGTGTCTTAATATTGCTCATGATTGTAACTTAGCCTGTAAGTATTGTTTTGCCAGTCAGGGAGACTACGGCGGTGTAAAACGAGAGCTGATGTCTTTTGATGTGGCAAAACGGGCTGTGGATTTTTTGATTCAGATGAGTGGACCTCGTCAGCACTGTGAAATTGACTTTTTTGGTGGCGAGCCTCTTATGAACTGGAACGTGGTAAAGCAGACCGTTGAATATGTGGAGTCCATTCAGGAAGCACATAATAAAATTTTTAAGCTTACCCTGACGGCTAACGGTATGCTTCTTACACAGGACAAAATTGACTATTTAAATGAGCACAATTTGAGTTTGGTTCTGTCTCTTGACGGTCGTGAGACGGTACATAACAGCATGAGACCCAGTGCGGGAGGAACCGATACCTACCAAACGGTTGCAAAGAATTTGGTCAATGCGGTACAGCAAAGAGAAGGTAGAGAGTATTATGTGCGCGGAACCTATACGCATAAAAACTTGGACTTTACTAAAGATGTTATGGCCATGTCCGATTTAGGTTTTGTGCACCTTTCTATGGAGCCGGTGGTAGGCAAGGAGGGGGACTATGTCCTTCGGGAAGAAGACATACCTCGATTAAAAGAAGAGTATGAACGGTTGGCGGATATCTATTTGCAAAGGCAAAAGGAAGGAAAAGGAGATGAATTTAATTTCTTCCATTTCAACATGGATCTGTACCGTGGTCCCTGTATGTCAAAGCGTTTGAGAGGTTGCGGTGCAGGACACGAATACATGGCAGTTGTGCCCAATGGAGATATTTATCCGTGCCATCAGTTTGTCGGTAAGGATGGATATATTTTGGGGAATGTGTTTGAGGGATTAAAAAACTTTGATATCCCACATACATTCAGAAATACCCATGTTATGACAAAGCCGATCTGTGCTGCCTGTTGGGCAAAATTTTTCTGCTCCGGCGGTTGTCATGCCAACAATGAAACCTTTGCGGGAACGATTGCGGAACCATATGAATTAAGCTGCGAACTGCAAAAAAAACGCATAGAATGTGCACTCATGATTCAAGCCGCCCTGGCAATGGAAGAAGAGGAGTAATTCTCAATCTGAGGAGGATATATGAAGCGAAAAGGCTTACGTATTCGAGGGATTGTGCAAGGAGTAGGGTTTCGGCCTTTTGTAGCGATAAACGCAAAAAGATGTGGACTATCGGGATTTGTTTACAACGATAGCGAAGGAGTTTACTTGGAGGTTGAAGGAGAAGAGCAGGGGATATCGAGTTTTATGGAAGCTCTTCTCAAAGAGGCCCCGCCAATGGCAAGTATACAGCAAGTAGAAAGTAAAGAATTGCCCGTTAAGGGGGAAACGACTTTTTCCATAACAGTTTCGGAACAGGGAGAAGCACCCAATACTTTAATTGCTCCCGACACGGCCCCCTGTAAGTCGTGTATGGAAGAGATTAAAACATTAGGGGATCGAAGGTATGAGTACCCCTTTATCAATTGCACCGATTGCGGACCCAGGTATACCATAGTGAGGGATATTCCGTATGACAGATCGCGCACAACGATGGCAAAGTTCTCCATGTGTGCTGCGTGTGAAAGAGAGTATCGAGAGGAGAACAATAGGCGTTTTCATGCACAACCTAATGCGTGTGCTCTCTGCGGACCTCATTATAGATTAATCGATGTGGAGGGGCGTGCTATTTTTGTGGGAAGTAGCGAAAATGCCGCACATCCTATAGAAATGGCTCGTTCTCTCATAAAGGAAGGATATATTGTAGCCGTCAAAGGGGTAGGCGGATATCATTTGGTTTGTGATGCTTTTCGGGAAGAGGCCGTAAAGCGATTGCGGGAGCGAAAGAAGAGACCTCATAAGCCTTTTGCTCTTATGGCGGGCAGTGAGGAGGCGATTCATTTAATTGCGACGCCTTCTGATGAGGAGATGGAATTACTTAAAAGTCCTGCAAGGCCCATCGTACTACTTAAAGCAAAGAAGGATAGCGAGATAGCTCCTTCTGTAGCCCCGGAAAATGGTTTTTACGGAGTAATGCTGGGCTATGCCCCGGTTCATGCGCTTCTTCTGGAGGAAGACTCTTTATGGGTTATGACGAGTGGAAATCGGAGTGGAACTCCTGTACTCTATGAGGATGAGAAAGCATTGAAGGAGCTGGTGGAAGTGGCGGACTTTTTCTTGGTCCATGACCGCCCTATTGAAGCACCTGTGGATGATTCCGTTCTTGCCGTAGTAGATGAAAAACCCTATTTTTACCGAAGAAGTCGGGGCTATGTACCGGCTCCGCTGTTTTTGCCGACCCTTTCAAAAGGCAATCAATTACTCGCCGTCGGTGGGGACTTAAAAAGTGCTTTTGCTATGAGAAAGGGTGAGCAAGTGTTTGTGTCTCCCTATATAGGGGATTTGGAAAATAAGGAAACTCACGATGTATTTGAGTATACGGTTCATCATTTTGAGAGAATCTTTTCTCTGTTTCCCCAGGCGGTAGTAGCAGATCAGCATCCCTCATATTTTTCAAGCCGTTTTGCCAAATTGTATAGTAAAGAGAGGTCGATTCCGCTTATTACAATACAGCATCATCACGCCCATATTGCCACCGTTATGGCTGAGAATGGGATTTCGGAGCCTGTGCTCGGGATTTCTTTGGATGGAACGGGATACGGAGAAGATGGGCATGCTTGGGGCGGAGAATTTTTAATGGCCTCTGCAACAATGTACAAGCGTTTAGCCCATTTTTCCTACGAACCGTTGCCGGGAGGCGAAATGGCGGTACGGGAACCTTGGAGACAAGCTATTTGGTATCTGTATAAGCTATATGGCAATAATATTCCAGCAGAGTTTGAAGACTGGGTAAAGGGGTTACCCAAAGATCATGACTTACTGGTAGAAGCCATAAAACAGAAGGTGCCTATGATGCAAAGTTGTGGTGCAGGACGCTTATTTGATGCGGTAGGGTGCTTGCTGGGATTAGGGTATACTCATACCTTTGAAGGTCAGGTGCCGATGGCTCTGGAGCAGTTGGCAGAAAACGAAAAAGGATATATTTATGAATTTTCCTATGATGAAGGAGTGCTGGACTTTACGCCCCTAGTGGCGGATGTGGCGGAAGCGATTCGCAAAGGTGTTTCTAAAAAGACTATAGCGGCATCGTTTCACCGTACATTAGCATATGGTGTGGCTGAAGCAGGACAAGATTTACAAAAACAGTATAATCTTTCCAAGGTTGTTCTCGGAGGAGGCGTTTGGCAAAATCGCCGCCTTATCAGGGAGATAAAGCGATTTTGGCCTGAACAGGAGTTGTTATTGCCTCATAGAGTTCCTCCCAATGACGGAGGGCTGTCTTTAGGGCAAATATGGATTGCTTCCCATATGCTAGAAGCAGAAAAATAGATGGCAACAAGGAGGAGATGGTATGTGTTTAGCCGTTCCGGCGCAAATAATCGATATAGATGAAAGCTTGGCGACCATTGAGGTGACGGGTGTGCAACGACAATGCAGTTTGTTGTTGGTACCGGAGGCAAAGGTAAATGATTGGGTTTTAGTACATGCGGGCTTTGCCGTGCAAATTGTGGACGAGGAGGAAGCGAAGGCTACTATGGAGGCCTTCCGCGAACTGGAAGAACTTGAAAAATCTTACTTCGAAGGAAAAATACAACAAAGCACAGGTTTTGATTCAGCGGATTAAGGAACTGCATCAATCCGAAAAGCCTGTAAGATTTATGGAAGTGTGTGGAACGCACACGGTATCCATTTTTAGAGAGGGAATTCGGCAACTTCTTCCCAAAGGAGTGGAGTTGGTAAGTGGGCCCGGATGTCCCGTATGTATTACGGATCAACATTATCTAGATAAAGCATTGGCTTATGCTCAAGATGAACGCGTTATTTTGGCTACTTTCGGAGATATGCTGAAGGTGCCGGGGTCTTCGTCCAATTTGGCAGAGGCAAAGGCGGCAGGAGCAAATATTCATATTATTTATACTCCTTTGGAAGTTATGGAACTGGGCAGACTTTATCCGGATAAAAAAATTATTTTTTTGGCCATAGGATTTGAAACGACCATTGCTGTCATTGCGGCCACTATAAAAGCCGTATATGAGTCGGGACTTAAAAATGTGTTCTTTCTGGTCTCTCATAAACTGGTTCCACCGGCTCTAAAGGCACTGTTAGATAATGGAAAAACGCATATTGACGGCTTTCTTTTGCCCGGGCATGTCAGTGTAATTGTCGGTGAAAAACCTTATGATTTCTTGCCGAGGGATTATGGTATGCCTTGTGCGATAGCAGGATTTGAGGGTCTTGAAATTTTGGCGGCCATCGTATCCTTGTTGGAACAGATTAAAGAAAATAAGCCTATGGTAGCCAATACGTATAAATCAGTGGTGGCAAAGACGGGAAATCCCGTAGCAATGGCTCTTATGGAGGAAATGTATGAAGCCGTGGACGACACTTGGCGGGGTATAGGTGTTCTTCCCTTGTCGGGACTTAAATTAAAAGCTCCTTATGATTGTCTGGATGTAGAAAAAGCATATCCTTTGACAATAGATATACAGCCTTACTATACGAGAGGCTGTCAATGTGGAAGTGTGTTACAGGGGATGATTCAACCCACGGACTGTCCGCTTTTCGGAAAAGTCTGTACGCCAAATCATGCAATCGGAGCGTGTATGGTGTCTATTGAAGGCAGCTGTGCTGCATGGTATAAATACGGAGCGGTTAGTGGAGGCACATCATGGATAGAAGAATAAGAATGGCTCATGGGAATGGGGGATATTTCAGCAGGGAGTTAATGGATGAAATATTTATGCCTGCTTTTAAAAATCCTTTCCTGGAGGCACTACATGATGGAGCCCAATTTTTTGTGCCTGAGGGAAGAGCTGCCTTTACTACGGATTCTTATGTGGTAACACCACATTTTTTCCCCGGAGGGAATATAGGTAAGTTAGCTGTTTGCGGTACCGTGAATGATTTAGCTATGAATGGAGCGGCTCCTTTGTATCTCAGTTGCGGTTTTATTCTGGAAGAAGGACTTCCGTTTAAGGTGCTGGAGCAGGTGGTGCAAACAATGGCAGAGGCGGCAGAAGAAGCAGGAGTGCACATTGTAACGGGCGATACAAAGGTAGTTGAAAAAGGTCATGTGGACGGGCTTTATATCAATACGGCAGGAATAGGATACATTCCAAATAATGTGCATATTTCGGCAGAACAAGTAAAACCGGATATGGAGATTATTTTAACGGGAAGTCTGGGGGACCATGCGGTAGCCGTTATGGGGGCAAGGTATGGTTTGGAGCTTTTTCCTTCCATAAAAACCGATTGTGCTCCTTTAAATATAATGATTGGAGCCGCACTGAAGGAATGTGGAAATGATGTGGCTTTTATGCGCGATCCTACCAGGGGAGGATTGGCGACGGCTCTTTATGAGATTGCCCAACAAGCAAAGGTGGGAATTTTGATTGAAGAGGAATATATTCCCGTTAATGAAGAGGTCCAAGGTGTGTGCCGCATCCTTGGTTTTGACCCCTTGTATTTAGCTAATGAAGGCAAAGCCATTCTCATTGTGCATCCTTCTGCAACGGAAGAAGTTCTTCGTATTCTTCGCAGCTTT
>JBHAEC010000004.1:0-2735 GCA_041855385.1 Veillonellaceae bacterium | reverse complement strand
GTATTTGGCTGAGTACATTTCACTCCTTTTGTGCACGTTTTCTCCGTTATGAAATGGACGGTTTTTTTGGATATACAAAGAACTTTACAATCTACGATACATCCGATTCTTTGGTGGTTATTAAAAGCGCAATAAAGGCATTTAATTTGGATGATAAATACTTTCCTCCCAATGCGGTATTGTCCCATATTTCCGATGCCAAAAATAAACTTATGACAGCAAAAGAGTTTTCGGAAAAAGCTCGGGATTTTTATACTGAGCGAGTGGCAGAACTATATGCCTATTATGAAAAAGAGTTGCGGAAAAATAATGCCCTTGATTTTGACGATCTCCTATTGGTGGCCGTTCGATTGCTTGAGACGAATCCATCGGTGTTAGAAAAATACAGAGAGCGCTTTCGGTATGTCATGATTGATGAGTATCAAGATACGAATCACGCACAATACAGACTTGCCTACTTACTGAGCAGCAAGTGGAAAAATATCGCCGTCGTAGGAGATGCGGATCAGAGCATATATGCATGGCGCGGAGCGGATATTCAAAATATTCTCGATTTTGAAAAGGATTATCCTCAATGTACATCCATTAAATTGGAACAGAATTATCGCTCTACAAAGGTAATTTTAGATGCGGCAAATGCTGTCATTGAACACAATGAAGGCCGTCCGGAGAAAAACCTTTGGACAAATAAAGCGGAGGGAGATAAAATTATCCACTTTTCAGCTCAATCAGAGAGAGAAGAGGGCGCTTTTATTGCGGATACGATTTCAAAAAAACACAGTATTCACGATATTCCTTATGGAGATATGGCTATTTTATATCGCACAAATGCACAATCTCGTGTTCTCGAAGAGGAACTTATAAAAAAGGCGATCCCTTATACCATGGTGGGGGGCGTTAAGTTCTACGATCGGAAGGAAATTAAGGATGTATTGGCTTATCTCAGGCTATTATATAATCCTTTTGATGATCTAAGTTTACTTCGCATCATAAATGTACCAAAGAGGAGTATCGGAACAGCTACAATCTCAAAACTACAAGAAGTGGCGATGGAAAAGGGAGAATCTTTATTTATGACCTTGACGGAGCTAAGTCAGATCGAATCCGTTAAGGGAAAGACAAAGGAAAAACTGGAAGATTTTGCCGTTCTAATTATAGAATTGGTACAGGCTTTGGAACAGCATACGGTGCTGGAATTATTAGAACTTGTTTTAGAGAAAACCGGGTATTTGCATTCTTTGGAGATGAGTACGGATCCGCAAGATGTAGCAAGAGTAGAGAATATCGGCGAGCTTTTATCGGTAGCCAAGGATTTTATGGAAACCAATCCGGAGGGAACGCTGGAAACCTTTTTGGAGCAAATTGCATTAGTTAACGAGGTGGACTCTTTTGAACAAGAGGCTTCGAAAGTTACTTTGATGACATTGCATGCGGCGAAGGGTTTGGAGTTTCCCGTCGTTTTTTTGGCCGGACTTGAAGAGGGGCTTTTTCCTCACAGTCGTACATTGATGAATCCGGAAGAAATAGAGGAAGAAAGGCGCCTTTGCTATGTGGGGATAACAAGAGCGGAGCGGGAACTATATCTTTCAAGTGCTACTACTCGTACGATGTTTGGTCGTACGACCAGCTTTTTGCCGTCCCGATTCCTTAGCGAAATACCTGAAAAATTGGTGGAAGAACAGCGGGCAAAAATTAGGCCGAAGGAAGAATTGCAGGCACGAGTACCGTCGCATCAATCTGTTTTATCTCGTCCCATAATTAAACCCGTTATTAAAAATCCGGAGGTGGGGCATTGGGAAACAGGTGACATCGTTGTTCATGCCAAATGGGGAGAAGGACGGGTACTGGATGTGACAGGCGAAGGTGGAGGAACCAAGCTAAAAATAGATTTTCCCGGCTTGGGAACGAGACAGATAATGGCAAAATTTGCCCCTATAAAAAAGAAACCACTACAATAGTGTAAAAAGGGAAAGAAAGGGATCTGTATGGACGCGATAGCAAAGGAAATAAGAAAGCTTCAGCAGGAGCTTGCTGAATACGCATATCTGTACTATGTAAAAGACAGTCCTGTTATTAGCGACTACGAATATGACCAAAAGTATAGAAGACTTGTGGAGCTTGAAATGCAGTATCCGCAGTTTATTACCCATACATCACCAACACAGCGGGTGGGAGGCAAAACGGAAGGCTCGTTTTTAAAGGTAGCCCATGGAATACCGATGCTGAGTCTTGGTAATGTATTCAACGAAGTCGAACTGTTCCAGTTTGATCAGAGGGTCAAAAAAGAGTTAGGATATACTCCGCAATATGTGGCGGAGCTTAAGATTGACGGTTTAGCTGTTAACCTTCACTATGAAAACGGATATTTTACAAGGGCTGTTACCAGAGGAGACGGAAAAGTCGGAGAGGATATTACGGCCAATGTAAAGACCATTAAGTCCATTCCTTTGTATATTGAAAATGCACCTGCTTTTATGGAGATACGAGGAGAGGCGTATATGCCACATAAAGAGTTTCAACGCATTAATGACGAACGGGATTTGGATGGACTTGTTGTTTTTGCCAATCCCAGAAATGCGGCGGCAGGGTCTTTGCGTCAGCAGGATCCGGCGGTAACCGCATCAAGAAGGCTTGATTTCTTTGCGTATGCCGTCGGATCTTCGGAGGGACTTAAAATAAAGAGGCAAAGCGAACTTTTATCATGGCTGGATAGTTTGCGTTTTCATGTGAATCCT
>JBHAEC010000003.1:0-2611 GCA_041855385.1 Veillonellaceae bacterium | reverse complement strand
GCTCATTGTGGGATGAGAAGCCTTTAAACTGTTGTAAATACTCTCTGCATTAGGATGATTATGATCATTTAAAACTGCCTGATATATCGCTAATCTCTGTGGGGTAACCTTGTACCCTTCCGAACGCAACTTCTGCGCAATATCCATGAGGTGCCCTTCCTTTCCTACCTCCATAGCTTTCCAGTATGGTTGGCCCTTTACTATTTCTATCAATAAATTATCATTATTGTTTATTATACTATGGATTATTCAGATTGACAATAGAGCCCGCTTATTCCTTAAAGTATGGTTTAAAGGATGTTTTCGCCTGGGAAGGTTTAGAAGAAGCCGTAGAACCGGATTTTTTCTTGCCGGCACTCTGTGTAGGCCGAGCAGATTTTTCTCCTTTGTCATTCCCTTTTCTCTCTTTTTTAGACGATTCTCCTTTTCCGTAGTACCCTCTACCGGAACTGCCTTCTTTTCGGCGTGAGGCCGCCTTTCTCTGCCCGGTACCGCTACTTTTGCCGGATCGTTGAGGCACTCTACTACGACGAACACGCAAAGGAGCTTCCTCCGTAATTTTAACAGGGGTAGTATCCGGCTCTTTAGTAAGTAATTTAATGGCTGCCGCTACAAGCGAAACTGAATCAAGCCCATCCAGCAACTCTTCCGCACTCGCTCTATATGCGATTAATTGTTCCGGAGATTCCGCCGCCTCAATCAAGCTGGCCACCGCCAATTTTTGTTGCCCTTCCAGTACCTCATTAAGAGAGGGGGCTCTCCTTCTTTCCACTTTTCGCTTTGTTAAGCGTTCAATCATGTGGAGATGTTCCATTTCACGAGGAATTACAAAAGTCATCGCTTGTCCCGCTTTTCCGGCGCGACCGGTACGACCGACTCTATGCACATAGCTTTCCGGATCCTGGGGCAAATCATAATTGTATACATGTGTTACCCCACTGATATCAAGGCCACGAGCTGCTACATCGGTAGCCACCAGAATATCTATGGTACCTTCACGAAATTGACGGATTACACTATCTCTTTTAGCTTGAGACAAATCTCCATGGATTCCTTCCGCCATGTACCCCCTTTTTTTCAAACCTTCCGACACTTCATCTACACGTCGTTTTGTTCTTCCAAACACAATGGCTAATTCCGGAGAATTCATATCGATAAGTCTGCAAAGGACATCAAATTTTTGGCGATCCTGCACCTCAATGTAATACTGTTCAATCAAATCCATGGTAACCTGTGTCGGTTTCATTTGAATCAGCACAGGCTTTTTTAAATAGTTTTGCGCCAACTCCTGGATTGCCTTCGGCATCGTAGCGGAGAAGAGAAGCGTTTGTCGCTCTTCCGGTGCTGCCGCTAAAATTTTATTAATATCATCAATAAACCCCATATTCAGCATTTCATCCGCCTCATCTAACACGATCGTATGAATATGCTCTAAACTAATAGACTTCCGTTCCATATGGTCCATCAATCTACCTGGGGTAGCCACAATTATTTGCGGATTTTTCTTTAAGCTGCGAAGCTGTCTTTGAATGTCCTGCCCCCCATAAATCGGTAATGCCTGTATTTTAGTGTACTGACCAATCTTATTCAGTTCTTCCGCCACCTGTATAGCCAACTCTCTGGTAGGCGACAAAACAAGCACCTGTATTGCTTTCAAAGTGCTTTCAATATTTTCAAGAGCGGGAATTCCAAAAGCCGCCGTTTTCCCCGTTCCCGTCTGAGCCTGTCCTATAATATCATGTCCGTTCATCGCCACCGGAACAGCCTCTCGCTGAATAGGTGTCGGTTCTTCAAACCCCATATCATTCAGCGCCCTTAAAATAGGAGCACTAATATTTAACTCTTCAAATCTCTCTAACATCCTTTTCGTATATCCTCCTTAAACATGTCCGCTAATTATAACATCATTAAAACATTCTGTATAGAAAAATAACTATTGCCATTTTTCCTTCCACGGACGCACTTCTCTACTCACTAAGCTCATTGTCTTTGTCAACACCGTGTATCCGCCTTCATTACTGGAGAAAGTGAAACTTGATAATCCTCTGAAGGTCTTAACATCATAAATTGTCACCGTTGTAACCACGGTGTATTCTTCATTTAGTTTACTGTTTTTCTTCGTTTTTATTTCTAAATCTGTAAGGAGCGCATATCGATATCCATTATCCAATGCCTCCTTTAATGCCTCCGTCATCGATTTCTCTTCGTAATCTATGTAGCTTCTTTCTTCATCATTTCGAAATAGCACATGGGCAACTCCGTTTTTATAGGCAACTTCTTCTATTTCCGGTAGATTTGCCTTATCTGTTAATGTAGGAAGAGCAATATAAAACTTTTTATCTTTCGGATTATGGCTTACTTGTTTTAACAAATTAATCTGTCTTTGCGCCTCACTCAGATAAAAAGCCATTCCATGATGATTTCTATCCCCCGGATCCTTAACGCGCCACACTTTTCGAGATGGTAAAAATCCTTTATAACCACTCTTTAACGACTGAAGAAGAGAAGGCACTACATCGCTTTTTATTTCGAAAGGAATGATATTCATCTCTTCTGTCCCCTTCAAAAAAGCATCATTTCCCATCAAAGGGGCTCCGAATGTTATAACTCG
>JBHAEC010000002.1:0-22085 GCA_041855385.1 Veillonellaceae bacterium | reverse complement strand
CTACAGCTAAAATGCGGGCTCCGTTCAGTGCAATTACCGCCCCGAGAATGGATAAAACAGAGAAGGCGGATACCAGTACAAGAAACTTTTTACATTGCTCTACATAGGTATCTCCGATTAGTTTATGAACCAGTAGACCCAGCAGGATAGGGACAAGGATAACTTTTAATACGGTCATGGCCATAGCGAAGAAGGATACAGATACCCATTGGCCGGCAAGCGCCCATACGATGAAGGGCATCATAATGGGGGCGAGCAAAGTGGAAATAGCGGTAATAGAAACCGCTAAAGGGACGTCTCCTTTGGCTAGAAAGCTCATAACATTAGAAGCGGTTCCGCTTGGGCAGGATCCGAGGAGAACCATGCCGAGAGCAAGTTCGGGAGTCATATCAAAGGCCAGTACTAATGCATAAGCGGCTATAGGCATAACTGTATAGTGACAGACGGTGCCGACGAAAACTTCTTTTGGACGCTCCAAGACGAGTTTAAAGTCGCGGGCGTGTAATGTCATCCCCATTCCAAACATAACCACGCCCAAAAGCCAAATGGTATTCGGGGCAGCCCATGTGTACATAGATGGGAAAAAATAGGCGGATAGAATGGTTGCCAGCACTAAATAGGTTAAATATTTACCAACATAACCACTCAATTTTGTTACAAAGTTCATCATAAAGCACCTCCAAAAAACACATAGGATAACAGGATAACAATAGAGTTGATTTTTGGGGGAAATAAAAAAGTGCTCTGTCTCTGAAAAGAGACAAAGCACTAATGCTCTGCGGTACCACTCTTATTGCTGTAAAATACAGCCCCTTACTAACATCTCCGGAAGATTCCTTTTAATGTCGGACAGGATAACGGTTGTCAAGCGGCCACGCTTACTTGCAGTTGCTTTCAGCTAGCAGTTCCTGGGTGATATTCATAACGGTCCTTCATCCTGCCTCGCACCATACGGCAGGTTCTCTGAAATGTCGGTACTTGTTATTACTTTTCCCAATCAACACTGTTTTGTTAACTGTTTTTGATTTATTGAACATTATTATACAGGATAGGGAACGGATGTCAAGAAAAAAGATGAAAGTTTTGCAGTGAAGTATGCGTATTGAATAAGAGAGGTTCTGATGGTAAAATGAAAATAAGCAAGAATTGTGTAGGGTGTTTTGTCAAGGAGGCGTTACTATGGCAGGGAAGTTTGTAGTAAGGACAACTGCAACAGGGGTAAAATTTGATTTGAAATCAGGTAATGGACAGGTTATCGGTACTAGCGAAGTGTATAAGGCGATGGACTCCTGTCTAAAGGGTATTGAGAGCGTTAGAAAAAATGCGCCTTTGGCAAAAATTGAGGATCAAACTTTGGAAAAACCGGCAAAGGAGACAAACCCAAAATTTGAAGTGTACACCGATAAGGGCGGTGAATTCCGATTCCGCCTTAAGGCTAAGAACGGGCAGGCAATCTTGACGAGTGAAGGTTATAAGGCGAAAGACAGTTGCCTGAACGGGGTTGCGTCGGTACAAAAGAATGCACCTGATGCTAAAATTGTGGAGAATAAGTAAAACATAAAAATTCCTCGAGAAATGAACATGGTCTGTATGGCGACCGGAGGCTTTTCTCGAGGAGTTTTGTTTGTGGTATTAAAGCAATATTACTCTTGGGTAAGAAGGCCACTTCGGCGAATAACTTGAAAACTATTATCAAAAAATATATACTAGAGTAGGAGTTCAAAGTATATTTAACTCAGTATCCATGAAAGAGGTATATTTCTGGTTGGATCAACCCCATTTATTAGGTATAGAAAGGATGTTATTGATATGGAGATAACAAAAGATACAAAAATTTTAGATTTGTTTAATGCATACCCTGCTTTGAAAGAGCATTTACCTACAATTAACGAAAATTTTGCCATCCTAAGTTCTCCCATTGCCGAATTTATGTTGTCAAAGGCGACAATCGGGATTGCTTGCGAGCGCACCGGCATGAGTGAAGAGGCCTTGATTGGGGCGATTAAGCTGTTTATTGACGGAAAAGATGAGTAGAAATATTTTTAATTACTTCTTGACAGGCTATAAATGGCTTTGTTATAATTCACCTCAATAAGAACATAGGAAGGCGAAGAAGAGATAAGTACCTGCTGAAATGCGTTGCAGAGAGTCCCGTAAGGTGAAAGGGGATACAAAGGAAGGCAGTGAAAATGGTCTTGGAGCTACCGAGGCGGAATGCGTAAGCTTTAGCTTCGGCGGATGCAACCGATATTTTGCCACAGTATAATCCATGAAAATGGCCGTACTGGTTGAGGGGAGCTTTCGTGAGAGGTTCCTGAAGCAAGGTGGTAACACGTATTAACGTCCTTGTTTGCTTAGGCAAACAAGGCGTTTTTTGTTTTCATCTTAGACTGGAGAAGAAGAGGAGAATGGTATGCCGATTACAGTAGTAAAAGAATTGCCGGCCATAGAGGCATTAGCAAAGGAAAATATTTTTGTTATGGATACGGTGAGAGCGGAATCCCAAGACATTAGACCTTTGAAAATTTTAATCGTTAATTTGATGCCCACAAAGGAAACCACGGAGACGCAGATCTTAAGGGCCCTTAGTAATACTCCGCTACAATTAGAGGTAACGCTATTACACACGGCCACTTATAAGGCAACTAACACAGCTGAAGAGTACTTGACTGCCTTTTATCGAACATTTACAGATGTAAAGGATGAATATTTTGATGGAATGATCGTAACAGGCGCACCGGTAGAAAATATGCCTTTTGAGGAAGTGAGCTATTGGGATGAACTGACTCAAATTATGGATTGGAGTGAAGAGCATGTTTTTTCTACACTCTATATATGCTGGGGTGCACAGGCGGGGATTTATTATCATTATGGTATCAACAAAGAAGCATTGCCGCAAAAACTATTCGGTGTATATGAGAACCGTATTCTTAACCCGAACCCCATGTTGCTACACGGCTTTGATGAGGTATTTTGGATGCCGCATTCGCGGCATACAACGGTAAGAGACGATTTAATCAGAGCGGTTAAGGATCTGGAAATCCTTGCTGATGCACCGGGAACGGGTGCGGCGATAGTCCGTAGTCTTGATAACAAGCACATTTTTGTGTTCGGTCATGCGGAGTATGACTGGGATACATTGCAGAGGGAGTACGAGCGTGACTTGGCGGCGGGAATGACAATGGCACCGCCGGAAAACTATTATCCCGATAATGATAGAACAAAAAGGCCCATTGTGAGATGGCGATCTACGGGAACATTACTGTATACGAATTGGCTAAACTATTATGTGTATCAGGAAACACCATTTATTATTGATCAGATAAAAGAGATGAAGAGAAGAGTGAGAGGAGAAGAGTAATATGAGTAAAACTTATGAATTTGAAACATTGCAATTACATGCAGGACACGAACTGGATGCAACAGGAGCACGGGCCGTTCCCATTTATCAAACGACAAGCTTTGTTTTTGAAAGTGCGGAACAAGCGGCGAATCGATTCGCTCTTCGTGAAGGGGGAGGGATTTACTCTCGTTTGGGAAACCCCACACAAGAAGTTTTGGAAGCACGTGTAGCACAACTGGAGGGGGGTACGTCAGCGTTAGCTGTTTCGTCCGGATCGGCGGCTATTTTTTACGCTATTTCCAATGTAGCCAATTCCGGAGACCATATTGTGGCAGCAGCGACTTTATATGGGGGAACGTATAATTTGTTTAGTGCTACTTTGCCAAAATACGGCATTACTACCAGTTTTGTAAATCCTGAGGTACTGGATAATTTTGAGGCGGCTATTCGCGAGAATACAAAGGCCATTTTTATCGAAACTATCGGTAATCCTAATGGAAATCTTATTGATATTGAAGCGGTAGCGGCCATTGCACATAAGCATAAAATTTTGCTTATCGTGGATAATACTTTCGGTACACCTTATCTTATTCGCCCCTTGGAGCACGGAGCGGATGTCGTTGTTCATTCCGCTACCAAATATCTGGGCGGACATGGAACAACGCTGGGAGGAATTATCGTCGAAAAAGGAGATTTTGATTATAAAGAAAGTGGCAAATATCCTGATTTTATAGAAGGCGATATACATTATAACGGTCTTGTTTTTGCTGACTTGGGCCCCATTGCATTTACGACTAAGATTCGGACCCAATACCTCCGCGATACGGGGGCGTGCATTACCCCATTGGCCGCGTGGATTTTGCTTTTAGGGATTGAAACATTGTCTCTTCGCGTGGAACGGCATGTTGAAAATGCGAGAAAGGTTGTAGATTTCCTCAGGGGACACGAAAAAATCAGCTTTGTAAATTATGCGGAATTGCCGACCAGTCCTTATTATGAATTGGCAAAAAAATATTATCCTAAAGGAGTAGGGGCGATTTTTACCTTCGGAGTGAAAGGTGGAAAAGAAAATGGAATTAAGCTTATTGATAATTTAGAGCTTTTCTCCAATCTTGCCAATGTGGCGGATGCTAAGTCCCTAATTATCCATCCGGCAAGTACTACCCATTCCCAACTAAGCGAAGAAGAACTATTGTCGATCGGGATCACCGGAGAAACGATTCGCGTTTCTATCGGTCTTGAGAATAGCAAGGATATCATCAACGATTTGGCACAGGCTTTAGATAAGCTGTAATATGTTAAAAAGAATTTAGAGGAAATAAGATAAACCATATGAATAAAAGCTGAGAGTTTGACTTGTGAGTCATACTCTCAGCTTTTTGATTAATAGTGGGTGGCCAGATATACTCCGCTGACAATGAGACAAGCAACGGTCAATTTAAACAGCGTGACTACTTCGCCCAGGAAAATGACAGCAAGGATGATAGTAAATACGGGAACCAAATTGGCGAATACGGCTGTACGGGAAGGACCCAATTTTTGAAACGAAATCATCTGGCAGAGATAGCCCAGCACCGAAGAGAACAAGGTCATATACCAGACGGAGAGCCATCCTTTCAGCGTGATTTGATTCCAAGCACCATTTAGTAAATCCCAGACTGCATATGGTGCCGTAACCAGTGTACAAATCAAGAAGGTATAAGCAGTGGCCATAACGGGACCCAGAGAATAATCGGTCATAAAAGAGCGGCTAAATACGCCGTAAAGTGAAAAGCTAAGCACCGCCAGTAACATGAGGATGTCTCCGAGATTAAGTTCTAATGTGAGAAGCATAGAAATATTTCCATCGGTGATGACCGCGATAATGCCGAATAAGGCAAGAATAATTCCTAACGTGCGGGGGCGGCTGATAGACTCTCTACCCAAGAGAAAGCAAAGAATAGCGGTAATGGATGGCATTGTAGAACCTATGAGAGCGGCGTTAATAGCGGTAGTATACTTTAGACTGTAAAAGAAAAAGATGTGATATCCCACCGTTCCCACAATGCCGAGGAAAATAAGGGGGTACCACTGCTTGCCACGCGGCTTTATATTTTGGGGCTCTGCTTTGGCCAAAATAGCAAAGATAAAGGGCAGAGCAAGAGAAAACCTAAGAAAGATTAGGGTTACGGGGGCGATTTCAAGGATTGCCCACTTGCCGGTAATGAAGGCTCCTGCCCAAGATAGGGTGGCGAGCACCATGAGAAAATAAACGGTCTTAACTGTCATAAAATCACACTTTCAGCTACTATATATTGTACATTTTATATGGAAGTATTAGTTAATACCTTTATATCATACTCTATAGAATCGAATGAAGGAAGAGAAATTTACAAATCTTTCGGTATACAAGAAGTGATTGACGGACTGAGGTATACTTGCTATACTTTGGGTATCTTACAAATGTGTATTTGTAAAAATCCGCTGAGAAATATATAACAGTATACAAGGCTGACGGATTAGTAGAGTTAACTACAGGTCTTGTGTACGGAGAAATGCCGACCGTCTGGGCAATTATTGCTCAGGCGGTTTTTGTATAGGAGGGCATATGAAACGAAATAAATGGGGCATCGCAGCTGCGGCGGTGGGGATTCATATCTGTATCGGCAGTGTGTATGCGTGGAGTGTATTAACTAAACCTATTATGTCCGAGATGGGAATCGGTCTCCAGTCTGTGCAGTGGGCATTTTCTTTGGCTATTTTTTTTCTCGGAATGTCTGCGGCTTTTTTTGGCAGTTTTGTAGAACGCTATGGGCCAACCGTATCCGGAACTGTTTCCGCAATATTCTTTTCCCTTGGCATGTTAGGGACGGGAATGGCGGTATATTTGAATAATTTGTGGCTCATGTATATTTTTTACGGTGTTATCGGAGGCATTGGACTTGGAATAGGATATATTACGCCCGTATCGACCCTGGTGAAATGGTTTCCGAAAAACCGCGGTTTTGCTACGGGGCTTGCAATTATGGGATTTGGATTTGCCAGCTTGGTGGCGGGACCTATTATGCAGTTTTTGTATACCACATACGGTCTTGTTGAAATGTTTTTTGCTTTAGGCGTAAGCTATGTGATTATTATGCTGGGGTCTGCCTTTTATCTTGCCGCGCCCGAGGAGAGCCAACTTTTTTTGTTAATGGAAACAAAGGGGCGTATCAGGAACGAGGAACCCAGACCGGAAAAGATGTATTCCGCAACGGAGGCGGTTCGAACATGGAAGTTTTATGCACTGTGGTGGATGCTGTTCATTAATATTACCTGCGGCATCGGCCTGCTCAGTGTGGCATCTCCTATGGCACAAGAGGTGGTAGGCATGACGGCGAAGGAAGCGGCTACCATGGTTGGGATTATAGGTCTTCTTAATGGATTGGGGCGCCTTTTATGGGCGGCTGCCTCTGATTATATCGGTAGAGCGAACACATATATTTTATTCTTTTTAATCCAAATAGCAGCTTTTTATATGCTGGCGCAGGTTACAGACAGTTTTACTTTCCAAATGCTTCTTTTCTTAATCATCACTTGTTATGGAGGCGGATTTGCCACGATACCGGCTTTTTTAGCTGATCTTTTCGGCACAAAGGCACTTAGCAATATACATGGAAAGGTACTGACCGCGTGGGCTGTAGCAGGCATTGCAGGACCATTGGTTATTTCATACCTGCGAGAAACTACATCGGGTTATTATGAAACACTATATGTGTTTACCGGTTTTTTTCTGACTGCATTAGTCGTTTCTTTGGTACTGAAAATAAGAGGATCACAAAGGAAATAAGAAGCTGTTGACAAATAAAAACTGAAAAAATATCTCAAAAAGAGAGTGTTTTCTTTTTATAAGAAAACACTCTCTTTTATGTGATCGGTGTTGATATGCATACAGGGGAGGAGTATTGACAGTGGAAATGAAAAATTTTAAAATGTAAAATGTTGAGAATTATTATTATAATATAGGTATAGTTAATAGAAATGATTCTAAAATAGGGGACGCCTAAGTGGCATTAATATAACAATAGTCGACAAGTGTTATTAGGAATACGGTACTGTAAGATTGCCGTATACAAAATAGGCGCTTAATGGACTGTTGTTTTTTTGTGAAGTTTTTCACCGAAAAGCTTTTGTCACAGAATAGGCGAAGGCTTAAGATAAAGTAAAAAAATTTTCATAAGGGGGATATAATCTTGGCAACAAATAAGATAAAGTCAGGTGCTATTTTGACTTGTGCTATTATAGGATGGATGACAGCTCCGCTTTTTTACGTGTCCGCAGAGACATATTCTACGCACGAGGCAATCGTTATTGAATCAAGTCGCGCGCAAGAAGCTGCAAAATATGATCCGCAAAAAGTAACGATTATCACATCAAAACAGATTGAGGAAAAGCAAGCAAAATCTATAGAGGATGTAATCTTTGATGAAACAGGTGTGTCGAGAACCGTAGATGCCATGGGACGTGTCGGTGTATCTATTCGCGGTGCAGAGGCACGGCATACATTGATTTTGGTGGATGGACAGCCTGTGCTCGGTGACTTTGACAGGTTTTCCGGTGCAGCCGATGAAGTTATGCGCATAGGGACGGAAAATGTGGAGCGCATAGAGATTATCCAAGGTGCAGCGAGTGCAAAATACGGAGCTAACGCTATCGGTGGAGTTGTAAATATTATTACCAAAAAGGCAGGAAAAAAGGCGGAGATTCAGTTTAATGCGGAGGGGTTACGCCGTAAAAGTGACGGAGATCTTTTGCCATACCAGAACCTTTTCCTTCGAGCTGACTCCGGAAGCTTGGGCAAATTGAGGCTTGGGCTATCGGGGAGTAAGCGCGATATTATGCCGGTGTTGGCCAGTGAGGAAAGACGGGTCACAGATCCAACAAAGACAGGCGATTACTACAAGCGTACCTTTGAACCGAATGTACTGCGCGTACATGGAGAGGCCGCAGATATTGGTTTAGTGGGAAGTTATGAGGCAAATAAAAATAACAGCTTTGATTTTCGAATTAATCATTATACGGAAGATTTAAGCCGCCAAACCAAGCGTACAGATAATGATTTGGAACCTCAACAAAACTTTAAACGCAAGGCGGATCGCGATACGGCGAGCCTTAGTTGGTCAGGCAAGAGAGGGAAGTCCGACTGGAAGGTAGAAACAAAGTATTCCCGAATTAAGGAAGACGATATCGCTCTTATGTCTTATGCGGGAAGATCAAAATTTGAGGGATCAAACGAGCTTCGCTATATAGATAATATAGATCACAAACAGTACAGTGTAGAGGTTTCCGCCAATACGGCAGTAAATGATCGACATTTTCTAAGTTACGGTATCGGGTATAGCAAGGAGACCGGAGAAGGTAGCAGGCTTAAAGGGTCTCCTAATACGTCGACTATCTACATTGATCCATGGGACTATGATAAAAGTTTATTGGTCGATAAAATCGACCGCATGAATCGACGTCCCGGAGATAATAGTCTTAAGGTATTCTCGCACATTCATGATTATAAATTTAAGAACAATGTAGCGGGGATGCCGGTATGGGATATGGATTTTGAGTATTATGGTTACGATGAAACCGACCCTTCCACGCAAAATACGCAGTTTACCTATGATGACTACTTAAAATATGGCATGGATGCCGATAATGCGACCAAGATTTATAGAAAATATGATGGTACCATTACCGCACCTAACGGCCTTCCGGTGTCAGAGGAAAAATTTGCCCAACTACAAGATTTTGAAAACAAATTGTTGGCAGAAAATCCCGGTCTGAATGCGGCAATTAAAAATAATATAGTGAAAAAATATTTTGATGCGGGAGATCCGACAAATCGCGGGAAAGTTTCAGATGCAGATGCTCCTCGTTTTAACGGCAAAAAATTTCTTGAGGAATACCAGAACAGAAACCAACGCATGACGGTAGGTAAGGGTGAAATCAAGAAGCAGTACGCTTTTGTAGCGGATAACTGGCAATTAAATGATCGCACGATTCTGGTTCCCATTTTGCGATATGACCACAGCAGCTTGTTTGGCAGTCATGTTTCCGGAACACTGGGATTGACGCATAATTTAAAAGGCAATTTACATCGCCGCTTAAAAGTAAATGTTGGAACGGGCTACAATGAGCCGGGCATGGGAGAGCTTTGGTACAATTGGGAAATGTATAGTTCGACGCAAATTAATATGTCCCAAGCACGGCTGGGGTGGTATTGGGTGGGGAACCCCGATCTGAAGCCGGAAAAATCAATTAACTTTGATTTGAGTATCGAAGGAGAAAACAAGAACACCACTATGCGGGCAGGGATATTCCATAATCGTATCAGGGATTATATGTCTGTGTACTTCACGGGGACCTATATCGACTTTGCGCCGTATTTACATAATGAACACAAAATAAGTCGCGCTCCGGATATGATTTACAGCTTTAAAAATATTGGGAAGGCAGAGATTACAGGTCTTGAATTTGAGGTTAGACAAAAATTTGGAAAAAACTGGTCCGGTCGCTTAGGCTATACCTATCTCCATGCAGTTAACAAATCGGATCCGTTGATGCCGAGACAATTATTGGATAAGCCGGTACACAAAATTGATGTAGGCATTTCTTACGAAAATAAAAAATCCGGTTGGGGCGGGCAAATTTGGGGCAATTACTATATTGATATGTTAGATCCCAATGCTCCTGCAGATAATCGGAATCTGTATCCGGATATTTTAGAAGGGGATGCGGCGGTCTTTAAAAAACAATCTTATGAAAAGAAGACTTTCGGTATTTGGAATCTTATGATTCAAAAGAAACTCAGTAAGGATTCTTTGATTTATTTCGGAATTAATAATTTATTTAACCATCGCAATGATGATAGGGCTACGCAGGAACGTGTGTATCGTTTTGGCGTGAACATGAAATTCGGCAGCGGAAGTGAGGAGAAGAAAGGGCGTCAAAATCTTGGCGGGGCTTCTTCTGTAGAAAACAAGGAAAACGTGCCGGTTGCAGAAACGGAAAAATCAGATCTCAACCATTTCCTAGATCGTCCGTTTGCGGAAGGAAAAGAGCCGGGCGTAGAGGTATTCGGTGATTATCGTGCTCGTTGGAATTCTCATAATGGTACGAACAGACCACAATCCCCTTATCGGGCGAATACATACATCGGCAGTGCGCAAAAAAATATGTTCGATAGCAAGGGACATGGTATGGAGCAGCGTGTCCGTATAGGCGTGGAGGCGCGATTGGGAGAGCGGACAAATCTGAAGTTTGTCGGAAGTGCCAGTGGTATGCCCGGCGTAGACACGCAGTGGTCATACGCAACAAGTAAAGGAATTTCCAAGAAGCGTGTAGAGGAATTGGAAGTTACACAAAATGTGAAAAAATGGGATTTCTCCATAGGTAGACTAACTGAGCCGATGGGGGTGACTGGGTATTGGTTCGGCAAGGAATTTGACGGTGTCCGTGCTGTATGGACAGGCAAGGATGCCCAAGTCCGGGTCGGGTACGGAGACTTTAGCCATAGTACGGGCATTAGTGATTCTGCATATACACATTCCGCGTTCGGCATAATCCAAAGGCCGCCTACAGTGGAAGAGTTAATGGGGATTAACTGGAATGACTTCCCCTATGATATTTATAGTGCGACAAAGACGGGCTCATCCGGAAGGAAGAAGAACTCCTGGAGTTCGGCAGATGCAGATAGTCCAAACGGCATATATGAATCTACCTATAAGGGCAAAGAAGATACAATTTACTTCTATCAACAGTTGGCGGATTCTATTTCCCAAAACAAGCCGGTTTCGGATCAGGTTGAAATTGTTAAAAGGCTTCAGACAATTGTTTCCGGCGCCTATGGGGAAGATTTGTCCAAGCGCAGTGTTTTACTAACAATTCCGGTGAAACCTGTATATAAAGTGGTGAATGATCAAGGCCAGGAACGATTGCTTATTCCGGAACTGATGGAGGCACCCGTTAATGATAAAACGAATCCGCTTTATATAACGGCCACAAACAACGAAGGGTTGGTAACAGACAGCTCTTACATATCTGCGCATAGGGCAGATCTTGAGTCAGCAATAAAGGCAACGGCTGACATGACGGCAACAAACCATTGGACAGAGATAAGCAAGGGCGACTTCCCGGATACATATGTATTGTCTGCCGATGGGGCTACGTATACGCGCGTGTCCGCATATGATCCTAACACATGGCAGACCACGCCGACTACAGGGTATAAGTTGGTTGGAGTAGTAGGATATGCGGTAGATGAGAACTGGGTGAAAAAGCCGATGACAGGGGATATGCTTGACGCTCTGTATAAGGCAAACTATACACCAATAGAGAGGGGAGATCAGAAGTACAGATTAAAAATTTCTCCTGTGGTAGCGGCATATTTGAGGGCAATTCAGGAAACATTGCAGGAAACTGAATTTAGAAATAAGCTTCCTCGAGAGGCACTTGGTAATATCATAGGCAATGTCATTCAGGCTGAGGGGATTACACTTGAACAGGATAGAATACCTCCTATAGATAGGGCGGCGTTCGTTCAAGCCAAGAAGAAAATTGGATCCCGTCTGGGAATACAGGCGTGGTATTTGCGTTCTATGGGAACGGATATACATGCGGTTTCTGTGGCGAAAGACGAAGGCAATCAATCGGAGAACTTCGATAAAATTGCTAATGTATTCGGTGTTGGTGCGGTGTATCAAATCGGAAAGCATACAAGACTTTCTTTTGATTATGGACAGAACCGAAGCAGTTTTGGTCGCTTCATGAATGGCAATACTATTTATGAGCATGAGAGAGGAACGGCGGACTTTACGGTTAAGGGACGAGAGTTTGGCAGTGTACCTTCCTTCTGGACCGTTCGTTTTGATATTGGCATGGCCGATGTTACGCAACCGGGAAGTTGGAATGCATATATTGATTATAAGCATTTCGAGCATGGTTCATTCTTTGGTGGAAATGGTACGGGGGCGGTACCGGATCGGTATTTAGACGGGGTTCGTAGTTTCACCGTCGGTACCGGGTATGTTCCGGTTAAGAATCTGCTACTTGAGGCCTTTTATACCTTTGATGCAAAAGGGACAGGCTCAAGAGATACTTTATTCGGACCTGAAAAATTCAGATTAGGAAATTACACCCGCGTGCAAGCAACATATCGATTCTAAAAATAAAGGGGCTGTAACGAAATAGACAAACATGTCATTTCATTACAGCCCTTTTTATGCCCCTATAAGGAGATGGTTAACTCTATTTTAACTGACGCCCCAAGGAGTCTGCTGTTAAGATTGCGGCATATACATCGTCCGGAGTTACCGACACAAGCATATTGTGAATGGTTTCTCCTTCAGCTGTAGCGGCTACTGCCACCTCATAGAGGCGCTCTTTTGAAACATTTTGTAAACCCAATTCTTCAAGTGTGGTAGGAAGGCCTACGCTCTGGCAGAATTCGATAACTGCCTCGATTTCTTCAAGTGGCCGATTTTCCAATACCAGTTGAGAGATTGTTCCAAAAGCAACTTTTTCTCCGTGGTACATGTGATGGCATTCTTCTAAGATAGTAAGGCCATTGTGAATGGCATGTGCCGCCGCAAGACCGCCACTTTCAAAGCCGATGCCGCTTAGATATGTATTGGCTTCGATAATGTTTTCTACCGCCGGGGTGCAAACTTGCTGTTCTACTGCTAACCTTGCCTTTAGACCATCTTCAAACAGTGTCTGTAAGCACAGTTCGGCGAGCGCAAGGCCGGTTTTTGTCGCTTTTCCACCTGCCATAGCACTGGCGTTTCCGTCTACAGCCGCTTTTGCTTCGTAGTAAGTTGCAAGGGCATCACCGATGCCCGCTACTAAGAGGCGTGCCGGAGCATTGGAGATGACAGTTGTATCCATAATAACTTTGGTAGGGTTGGAGGGTAAGAGCAGGTATTCTTCAAACTCTCCGTTTTCTTTATAAATAACGGAGAGTGCACTGCAAGGTGCATCTGTAGACGCGATGGTGGGAACGATGATGACAGGCAAATTAGCATGATAAGCAATGGCTTTTGCAGAATCTAAGGTTTTTCCTCCTCCTAAGCCGACAATCACATCACAACCTTTTTCTTTTACAAGCTCCAAGTTGCGACTGATTTCCGCTTTGGAGCATTCGCCGCCGAATCGCTCCGAATGAAAAGCGGTGTTGCTTTCTTTAAACGATTTTACGATGTCATCTTGTAGAGTATCATACACAAAGGGATCCATCAACAAATAGGCGCCGGTTTTTCCGATACCTCTATAGTGTGTGCAAATTCTCTTAATCTCACCTTCGCCTTGAATATACATGCCGGGGGAACGAATAATTTTTAACATAGCTGTGTCTCCTTTTCTCTATAAACATATAATATGAAATACTGTAAGAAACAGTAAATTATAAAACACAGTACTATTATGTAAAAGACATGAGATCGGATTACCATCTTATCTATATCAATAACTTCTATAAAGGAGATAAAAAATCCTTTGCTTAAAGAAGAATATAGAATATTGTTTTAAAACATTGATTGTTAGTTAAGAAAAAGTTTTGAATGAATAAAAATGCAGGCCCCTTTTTAGATCAAAATTTTTCAAAAGGGGGCCTGCATTTCTTTAGATATTATTCCAAGTCGTCAAAGTCAAAAGCGGCAGCTTTTGTGTAATTTGTCACCTTAGCTTCAAAGAAGTCTGTTTTCGTATCATTGAGGTTGGAGAAACTTTCGATCCACGCCATAGGATTATCCTTGATTTCCGGATAAATAGGAGTTAAGCCGATGGCCTCTAACCGGAGGTTTGACAGATATTTGATATAACGTTCGATAAGTACATTATTGATACCTAGAATTTTATCGTCGGTAATATACTGTCCCCACGCAATTTCGTTTTCTACGCCTTGGCGCATCATTTCTACCAATTCTTCTTGGAGTTCTTTAGTAAAGATTTCCGGACGCTCAATACGAAGCTCTCGAATAATATTTTGGAAGAGCACCAGATGGGTTACTTCATCTCGGTTAATGTATTTGAAGATTGTGCTGGTAGCGGACATTTTTCCCTGGCGAGCCAAGGTGTAGAAGAAGCTGAATCCGGAGTAAAAGTAGATGCCTTCAAGAATATAGTTTGCCATGATGGTTCGAAGGAGGTTGTGCTCGGACGGATCATCACTGAAGCGCTGATAAATATCTGCAATAAATCGATTGCGGGAAAGGAGAATTTCATCGGTTCTCCATTCATCGTAAATGCGATCGCGCGTAATCGGATTTGTTACCGTGTCCAAAATGTAAGAATAACTTTGGGCATGGATCTCTTCTTGGAAGGCTTGGATGTTTAAGAGAGAAGCTACTTCCGCGGCAGTTACATAACGGCTTAGGTTTGGAAGATTTTCGCTCTGAATAGAGTCCAGGAAATTCAGGAAGGAAATAATCTTGTCGAAGGCACGACGTTCGCTGTCCGTCAGATATGGAAATTGCTTTACGTCCTCGTTAAGAGAAATTTCCTCCGGAATCCAAAAGTTGTTCAGCATGGTGCGGTACATGGTTGTTGCCCAGTCATATTTAATGCGATTCCACTCGCGAAGATTTGTGGTGTTTCCGCCGATAATACTCTGTGTACCGCGATCCCCGTGTTCATTAAAAATCAATTTTTTTTCCATGATTAAGATCCTTTCATAATATATAGGAACGAGTCCCCCGATTCTTTAAAGAAGCAGGGAATAGATGCGTAATACTTAAGATGAACAGCTGGTGCATTCGTCCATTTCCAAAGATTGGTTGCGCACATAATAAATAGTTTTTACACCTTGCTTGTATGCGGCAATATAGAGATCTAAAATCTCCTTTGCCTTCATTTGTGGGGTGATGTACATATTAAAGGATTGGGCCTGATCAATATGGCGCTGGCGTACGCCGCAGGCTTTGATACTCCACTGCTGATCTATGGTGTGAGCTTCTTTATAGAGCCAGAAGTTTTCTTTGCTCAAATCGGGAGCTGTTTTGGGTGTAAAGCTGCCTTTCTTTTCTTCAATAAAGAATTTTTTGAAAATGGGGTCAATTCCTGCCGTGGTATTGGCGATGTTTGAGGTGCTGCCTGTAGGTGCTACCGCCATTAGATAGCCATTTCTCATGCCATATTTTTTTACATCCTCTTTCAATTGTTGCCAACGAGGAGAGGTGTATCCGCGTCGTTCAAAGTATTCTCCGGATTCCCATTCGGAGCCTTTAAATGCCGGATAAGAACCCTTTTCTCTGGCCAGTTCCATAGAGGCCTTGATGGCATAGTAGGCGATATCCTCAAATAACTTGTCTGCCGTTTCGATGTGAAGATCTGTTTCCCAGGCAATGTTATGGCGCACGAGATAATGATGGTAACCGCTTGTACCGAGGCCGATAGCGCGATACTTTTCACTAGTTAATTTTGCTTCCGGTGTAGGGAATTGGTTAATGGAGATAACATTGTCGAGCATGCGGATTTGGAGTGCTACATTGTGCTCCAGCTCTTCATCTTCTATGCGCCCTAATGTAATAGAATTAAGATTGCATGTAACCATATCCCCCGGATTGGTAATCGTTGTAATACGACCGTCTTCGGTAATAATTTCTTCTTCCAGTTCGGTAAAGCCTACATTTTGTGCAATTTCGTGACAGAGATTTGATGCATAAATCATACCGGCATGCTTGTTGGGATTCGCACGGTTTACCGTGTCCCTGAAGAAAAGGAATGGAGTTCCGGTTTCTACGGCACTGCGCATAATTTTTTTCATCATGTCTAAAGCATTTACTTGAAGTCCGTTA
Organism: Veillonellaceae bacterium; assembly: GCA_041855385.1. Classification (GTDB taxonomy): domain Bacteria; phylum Bacillota; class Negativicutes; order Veillonellales; family Veillonellaceae; genus JBHAEC01. The sequence goes on along the minus strand of JBHAEC010000002.1, from coordinate 5,942 downwards.
AGAGCTTCACAGTTCTCGCATTCTATATAGCGTTTAGAGAACTCTTTGTTGTCATCGGAATCGTAATAGTCTTCCAAGGAATAGCCCATGACAGTCTTTACTTCATGCGGATCAAAGAGGGTGAATGTTTCACGATTTAACATACGCTCCATAAAAATATCGGGAACGGAAACAGCAGGGAAAATATCGTGTGCTTTGCGGCGATCATCTCCGTTATTGGTGCGCAGCTCAACAAATTCGTAAAAGTCCTTGTGCCAAATATCAAGTGTTACTGTGGCCCCACCTTTTCGCTTGCCCAGTTGGTCAACGGCAACAGCTGTATCATTGTATAAGCGAATCCAAGGAATTACGCCACCGGAGGAATTTTTGTAGCCCCTAATATCGCTGTTTAGGGCACGCACCTTGCCGAGATAGATACCTAGTGCGCCACCGTGTTTGGATACACGGGAAAATTTTCCGTTTACGTCATAAATGGACCAAAGATTGTCTTCCACTCCGGAAATAAAACAGCTGCTGAGCTGATGAAAAGGGGTTCCCGCATTGGCTAAGGTGGGGGTTGCAGTGGTCATTTTAAGTTCACTCATGAGGTCATAAAACTTTTTGGCATAGGCAACTTTATTCTTGCCTTCCACCAAGGCCAGGTGCATGGCAATAGCCATAAAACGCTCTTGTGGAAGCTCATATACTTCTTTGTCAAAGCCTTTAACCAGGTAGCGATCCGCCAGCAGTTTGATGCCTTCATAATTGAAGAGATAATCCCGTTTTGGCTTAATATAATCGCCTAGCTCCTGCAATTCTTCTTCCGTATATTCGGTGACGAAGAAATCTGCATAGCGCTTCAGATCTACTAATTTGTGTACAAGGGCGGGGAAATTTCCGTATCCGAATGCTTTATATTTGCGTGTGATGGCGGCTTCTTTGTACAAATCAAAGAGGAAAAGGCGTGCCGCTACAAATTGCCAGTCTTGGTTCATTCGATTTACTTGGTTGCCATATCCGTCATCGGTTTTCTGGATAACCTTCTCAATTGCGGTTTGTGTAAGAATTTTTTGAATTTCTTTTGTGCTCATGCCATCTACGAATTGTAGTTTGCAGTCGAGCTCAAGCTCCATGGGATCACAAGACTCCTCAAGTCCCAAACAGGCGAAGGCGATCATTTTTTTGGTTTTTTCAACGGATAGAGGCTCGAAGTGCCCACCCCGTTTTTTAATCATAATTGCCATAATTCATCTCCAAATTTTAAATTACGAAAGTGACAGTCTGTATTCGTTTACATACCTTATAGATAAAAAATATTAAATTGCTAGCAATTTAAATCAATATATTGTATGTATTGATACAGATATATACATCATTCACCAAATTATACTATTTTTATCCGCTTTAGTCGAGAGGAAAATGGAAAAAGATTTTATAAGGACGGGAGAGGTAGATAGATTAAATCGTGCTAAATGTCTTCAAGCTTTAGATAATAGGAAATCTTTCGGCGTAATATATCTCCGCCACTTCCGGGAGGCTCTCGGTCGGACAGCATCCATAAATCCCAACGCTCACAGCTGGTAGCCGGGCCGTAGTTATCTTCATCGGCCTGTTCTGCATGGGTGCGAACGGTTTCAAAGGAGAGGGGGAGTGCCAGCCCTTTAAGCAAAATAGCGGAGGCTTTACACAAGACCTCTATTTGTAAAGGAGTAGGAGCATAGGCCCCGAAAGCAGAAGGAGTTGCTCCGAAGGCACAGCATAGGCAAAGCGAAACGGATCTGGAATTTCTCTGCCATGTGTGGGGCAAATAGGCGGTAAGTGCGGCACTTTGGAAAATACGCCCCAAGCCGTCAATGCTTAGATGATAGTCGGGGAAGATTTGATCGTAACGACCGGCCGACCAGTGCAAATAAAGTCGATCAATCAGGCCTCTTGCAGCTAAGGCCGACTCATAGATATTTTGTTCTTCTAAAAACATAAAACGCACTCCTTTCATCGTAAAGAAAGTGCAAAGACTGATTCTATATAGTTATATTTTTAGTCGGTAGACCGACAAAGAGGGATTGAGTATAATTTAGATGTACAGAAAGTAATAGGATATATTGGTAGCGCTAAAGGTGAGTAAATGAAGAAATTTATATGGAGGCGTATATGAACGCTAAATACGAAGATAGAGGAACTGTTTTTATTATAGGTATGGGAGGCACTATTGCGGGAACGGCCGACTCAAGGACAGATTTGACGGGATATACTTCAGGCGGACTCGGGGTGGAGGAGTTGTTATCATCAGTTCCCGGTGCGGAGCGGTATGGTCCTTTTATGTATGAGCAATTTTGCAATATAGAAAGTTCGGATATCCGGCTGGATCAATGGCAAGGTTTGTTGAAGAGAGTAGAAGAGATATTGGAGAGAAAGGATATCGCGGGAATTGTTATCACTCATGGAACGGATTCACTGGAAGAAACGGCATTTTTTCTTCATTTAACCGTTCGCAGTTCTAAGCCTATAGTCGTGACCGGGGCGATGCGCCCGTCTACAGCAATCAGTGCAGATGGACCGCTAAATCTATTACATGCCCTTCAAACTGTGCGAGCTGCAGAAAGTGTGGGAAAGGGAGTACTCGTTGTGCTGAACGGATATATTGATAGCGCGCGAATGGTGCAGAAACTGGATACTACGCATGTACATACATTCGGATCTTTGGATTTTGGTCATTTAGGCCTTGTGCAAGATGATGAAGTTTTTTATTGGCAGGCCCCTTTAAGGCCTCACACGGTGCATTCGGAGTTCTTTTGTAGCCAGGAGGAGCTACCTCGTGTAGAAATTGTTTATCTTTATCCGGAGGTAAGGCCGGAGATGCTTCGATCTATGGTGGGGGCGGACACAAAAGGGCTTATTGTGGCAGGGCTCGGCCATGGAACATTGCCGGAGTCTGTAAGAACGGAATTGGAGATATTGGTTCAAGAGGGTGTTGTAGTAGTGCGTGCTTCGAGAGTTGCCGGAGGTATGGTAACGCCTCTTACCTCAGATAGAAGTAGCGGATTTCTCGCCGCTTATGGACATTCCCCGATAAAAGCGCGAATTTTGCTGGCTTTGGCTTTACAGACCAAGAGGAGCAAAGAAGAGTTACAAGCACTGTTTTATAAGTATTAGTAAAAGGAGGAGCTCATGGATCGAACCAGAATTTCTTACGAAGTAGAGAAGAGTGTGGCGAAAATTACCTTATGTAGAGCGGAGAAATTTAATGCCATTGATTTTGAAATGGCGGAGGAGCTAGTGCAGGCTTTCGGTAAGGCGAAGGAAGACGAAAAGGTTCGTGCAGTACTTCTTTTGGGAGAGGGGCGCGCATTTTGCGGCGGTGGAGATGTGAGCTTTTTTCACAGTGAACTGTCTTCCGGCGAAATGGATTTAAAGCCTTTGCTTTCAAAATTGGCAGAGCTTGCCATACTTATGAAAAAACTTCCTAAGCCCATTGTATGCGCTACGCAAGGAGCGGCAGCAGGGGCGGGATTCAGTTTGGCCCTATTGAGTGATTTCTGCATTGCCGCAGAAACATGTCGATTTATCCAGGCTTTTGTAAATATCGGCCTGGTTCCCGATACGGGATCGGTATATCTGCTGGCAAAGTCTATTGGAGTGGCAAGGGCGACGGATTTGATTATGACGGGGCGGGCGGTTAGTGCCGACGAAGGGAAGTTGATGGGATTTGTATATAAGGTGGTGCCGGATGAATTGCTGACAGAAGAAGCCTTTCAATGGGCAAGAACGCTTGCTGACGGGCCGACATCCGCCTATGCAAATATGAAACAATTGCTCTTTGAAACAGCATTTACAGATTTTGAATATTTTCTTTTAACGGAGAAGGACTTACAGGATAAATCAACAAGAAGCGGAGATTTTAGAGAGGGTGTAAATGCCTTTGTGGAAAAGAGAAAGACCGTATTTAAGGGAAAGTAAATTCAAAAAAATCGATATTTTTCTTTCTGCACTATTTTAATCTGTCGGTAAGTATGTTATAATTATTAAAAAGCCGGGTGAGCTTTGTGAAAAACACTATATTAAGTATATGAAGAAGGAGACACAATTATGGCATGTAAACATGGTAAAACGGCAGAACAATTAGAGGCAATGAGCCCGGAGGAACGAGCTCGCTATGAAAGTGCATTGGCACATGCGGAATGGGCACGTAAACAAGGGCAGAGCAGTGAGGAAATTCACGCTATGTTCAAACGCGTAATGGAAGCACCGGAAGGAGCTAAATGCGGACACGGAAAGAATAAATAATCCATAAAAGCAGTTGAGGACAAGTGTCTGATACTGCTTTTTTTTGACTTATGGGCAGGCTGTATTGTATAATAAATTAGCTAGCCGTAAGGGATAGTATTGGTTTATGGCAGCCCTTGGGGGCTTGTGCAATAGAAGCCTGTGAATCGTGTCAGGTTCGAGAGAAAGCAGCACTAAGCGGTATCTTTTATGTGCCACAAGGAAACCTCGGGGGCTGTCATAAACGAGTACTATAGGGTAGCGTGGCAGCAGAGGCTGCCTTTTTTATTTCATAGGTATATCCGGAAAGGAGGGCAGGATGAACTATATTGCGCTATATCGAAAATGGCGTCCAAAAACATTTACCGATGTGGTAGGGCAAAAACAAGTTAGCGAAACGCTGATGCGGGCTATACGGGAAAACCGCGTTGCCCATGCCTATTTATTCTCCGGCCCCAGAGGTACGGGAAAGACGAGCATGGCAAAAATTTTTGCCCGTGCTATAAATTGCGAGCACGGACCGACGGATACCCCTTGTAATAGCTGTACTGCGTGCCGACAGATATTGGGCGGACAATCTATGGATGTGCTGGAAATAGATGCCGCATCTAATCGCGGTATTGATGAAATTCGTGCATTACGGGAAAGCGTAAAATATCTTCCTGTGGAGGGAAGAAAGAAAATTTTTATTATAGATGAGGCGCATATGCTTACGACAGAGGCATGGAATGCACTTCTAAAGACAGTGGAGGAGCCACCGGAGCATGTGATGTTTATCTTTGCTACGACAGAGGCAGAAAAACTTCCCGTAACTATTTTATCTCGTTGTCAGCGGTATTCTTTTAAGCGAATTACGGCTGAGGATATTGCCCGACATTTACTCTATATAGCAGAAGAAAGCAAGATTAATATCGAACCGCCGGCGGCCAGGTTGATTGCCATTCAGGCGGATGGTGGATTGCGTGATGCCTTAAGTTTGCTGGATCAGTGTTCCGGCATGGCGGAAACAACCATTACGGTGTCCTTGGTAGAGGAATTGACGGGACTCGTGAGTAAGCAATGGCTTATTGATTTATTAGAAGCTATTACCAAGGGTGATGGAGCACATATCTTAATCGCAGTAAAGGAAGCCTTGTCAGAGGGCCGTGACGCGCGGCAAATTGTTGACTCTTTAGCACAACATGTACGGGCACTTTTGCTGGGAAAAGTTTTGCCTACGGCAGAAGAACTGAGCGTTTATGAAACGGTAAAGAGTTCCTTTCAGGAGCAATGTGAACGACTTCCGGTGGAAATGCTTGATTATGTGATGGGGACATTGCAACAAATACAGATGCAGAGCAAAAAAGTGGAAAATCCGCGTATTATTGTGGAAATGGGGCTTCTGTCACTTTGTTCTCAAAGTGCGGAATCCGCGGATATTTCAAATCGCTTAGCACGGCTGGAGCGGTCGGAACGTATGGCTGTTGATGCGGTGCTAGATCGCTTAGCTAAACTGGAAGCGAAGCAAATCGTCAATTTCGACGGTAAAGCGAGCCATAGTGGGGGTAATGGGAATGTAAAATACGAAGATAGATTTGAACTTGAAGATATAGAACAACCGGCTTTGGGACAGTTCGAAACATCCGTGAAAAGTCGGTCGCTGCCAAAACCTCAAAGCTTGACTTCGGGAAAACGATTGCCAAAGAAGAAAGGCACACATG
>JBHAEC010000001.1:0-6006 GCA_041855385.1 Veillonellaceae bacterium | reverse complement strand
TTGTAATGTGGAGGCATTTAAGACCTTTTTCCATGTCAGCTTGGAACATGGTATATATTACGCCGCCAGCCCGTTTGAAAGCAATTTTTTGTCGGCTATGCACACGGATGCCCATATTGAAAAGACTCTTCAAGTGGCAGATATAGCGTTTAAGAAGGTGGCAAAACAAGGATAAAATCAGAGAGGCGGTTTAGATATGTTTATCGAAGAAACAGTGCAGGCATATACAGAAAGACTGGCGTCAGGTGAGCCGACCCCGGGAGGGGGCAGCGCCTCAGCTTTGGTTGTTTCCTTAGGAATTGGTTTGATTGAGATGGCTATTCAATTAACAAAAGGGAAAAAGAAATTCGAAGAATTTTCTTCCCTCTACGAAGCTGCACTTAAGGAGCTGGATCTGCTTCGCAAGCGATCCATCGATTGTGTGGATGAGGATGGAGAGGCCTTTGCCGCATTTATGGAATTATACAAGACGAAACCTACAGAAGACATGGCTGAATCGCATGGGGCAGAAATGGAAAAAGCTCTTGATAGAGCCGGACGTGTTCCCCTAGAAGCCATGAAAGCCGGCGTAGAGGCTCTATACTGGGCAGACAAACTAAAGGACGCTATTAATCCTTTTGTAAAAAGCGATTTGGTAGGGGGCGTGGAACTCATTTACGGAGCTTTGCGTTCGTTGATATTAAATGTGGAAATAAATCTTTCCTCTTTAAGAGAAGGGGTTTACAAGGAAGTGCTTCAGCAAGAATTGAGTGCGGTTAGATCGGACGGCGAGACACTGTATCAGTCTTTGCGGATATCCTTATATAAAAATAAATAGTGTTAAAAGATATATGCAAAGAGAAGGCGGAGGTATATATGGCTTTATATAAAAACCTAAAGAGAGCTCGTTTGCGTATGGGGCAAAGCCAATTGGAAGTGGCAAAAAATATTGGCATCAGTAATACGGCACTATCCAATTACGAAACGGGATATCGACAACCGGATTTGGAAACATTGAAGGATTTGGCGAAATACTACGACATCTCTATCGATGAACTGGCGGAATTGACCGGTGCGGGAGAAGCCCCTCTTTACGATTTGTGGACAATTAGCAGTAATCGAAATTTGGCATTTCGGGGGAAAACTTATCAATTGAAGGATTCTCAGAAGGTGGCTTTGCGTAAACTATTAACAGGATTTTTTGAGAAAATTAAGACGAAATCATGAGACTTTTTATTGCGGAAAAGCCCAGTATGGGCAGAGAAATAAGTAAATACTTGCCCGGTGCGCCGCAGAGAAAAAACGGATATATTCTTCACGGGGATGATGTGGTCACGTGGGCATTCGGACATGTGTTACAACAAGCGGAGCCGGGTGATTATGAAACTCGCTATCTAAAGTGGAATGCGGCGGATTTGCCCATTATTCCCGGAGAGTGGAAACTTCTTGTGTCAAAGAGTAGCGAAGCCCAATTTCATATTATTAAACGTTTAATTGACGAGGCAGATATTATTGTAAATGCAGGAGACCCTGATAGAGAGGGGCAGCTACTCATAGATGAAATTTTGTTGTATGTGAACAATCAAAAGCCCGTACAACGTATACTTTTAAACGCTTTAGATGAAAAATCCGTCAAGGCGGCACTGGCAAATCTGCGTGATAATAAGGATTTTTATAATTTGCAACAATCGGCGTTGGCCAGATCCCGTGCAGATTGGTTAATTGGAATGAATTTATCTCGTGCCTATACATTGGCGGCACAGAGACAGGGGTATAAAGTTACCTTACCGATCGGGCGGGTAAAGACACCTACTCTATCTCTTGTAGTAAGAAGAGAAAGGGAGCTGGCGGACTTTAAGCCGGTAGAGTATTTTACGATTAAGGGTGAATATGAGCACCCTCTGGGAACATTTTCCGCTACTTGGCAACCTTCCGATGTGCAAAAGGGGGTAGATTCAGAGGGGAGACTGCTAGAGGAAGACGTGGCCCGATATATTATAGCAAAGCTTATGGCTCAACCGGCAGGCATTATAAAGGATAGGGAAAAGTCAAAGAAGAAAGAGCTTCAGCGATTACCTCTTTCTTTATCGTCATTACAGGTATTAGCGGGAAAGGCTTATGGGTACGATCCGCAACGGGTGCTTGATATTGCCCAAAAGTTGTATGAAAAAAAATTGACGTCTTACCCCAGGTCCGATTGTGATTATTTACCGGAAAATCAGTTTGAGGACAGTCATACAATACTTGCCAATCTGTCTAATTCGGAAGATATGCGACTGGTGCAGTGGGTATCGGCTTCCGATGCTTCCATTAAATCAAGGGCGTGGAATGACAAAAAAATAACGGCTCATCATGCCATTATACCTACCACGGTTCCTTGTAAAGTGCAAAGCTTAAATAAGGAAGAGCAGGATATTTACAGATTGATTGCACAGGCATATATAGCGCAGTTTTATCCGGTTCATGAGTATGAGCAGGCAAAGATTACCGTTCTCCATGAAGAGGAAGTTTTTATAGCTCGAGGACGTGTTATAACCGTTATGGGGTGGAAGGAGCTTTACCGAAGGCCGGACTCTGAACAAAATAAAAAAGATGATGTGCGCACTTTATCTTCCGAAGAGGGCGATGACAGTAAGGAAGAAGGCATTGGAGAAGGTAAAGATCTCCCGGCCGTTAAAAAGGGAGATCAGGTAAAAGGCTTAGAGTACAGGGTAGAGAAAAAAATTACGAAGCCACCGTCCCGCTTTACTCCGGCTACCTTATTACAGGCGATGAAAGAAATTCATAAGTACGTGAAGAACGATGACCTTAAAAGGCAACTTAAAGAGGTAGCGGGAATTGGTACTGAGGCAACGAGGGCAACCATTATTGATGAATTGATTCAGCGGAAGTTTCTTCGTGAAGAAGGGAAAAAGAAAATTCTCTACCCAACGGATACGGCATATTTATTGGTGGATGCGTTGCCTGATGAGATGACATATCCCGATGAAACGGCCATATGGGAGGCCAGATTGTCTCGTATGAGTGAAGGTAAAGACAATTTGGAGAGTTTTTTGGCAGATCAGGAAACTTTCCTGCGAGAGTTAATCCGTAAGGCAGATGTCGCTTCCGGAAAGGCGACGGAAAGAAAACCTTGTCCAAGTTGTGAAAAAGGATATATGGTCAAAAGAGAGGGAAAGTTTGGCACTTTTTACGGTTGTTCGTCTTATCCCGCTTGCAAGCATACAGAGCAGGCTAAGCAATCAGAACAATCATCCGGACCTCCGGAGAAAACAGAGTACAAATGTCCCCGTTGTGAAACAGGCTATTTTGTAAAAATGGAGCAGGGAGAACGAATCTTTTGGCGGTGTAATAACATAGGAATTTGTAAGACTTCTTGTAGCGATGTGGGCGGACGGCCGAGTATTTTTGCAAAGGAATAAGGCATGGATAAAGTAAAGAAACGGAAGGAGAAGGGCGAAAAGAGCATGTATGGAGATTTGGCTAAGGTAGTTGCCGGGCTGGTTATAATATGGGGAAGTGGAGAAGTGAGCCGATACTCAGATATCATACCGCCTCTTTATCTTCCGCTTGTATATGCACTGCTTTTATTAGGTGGAGCTGTACTTGCCGTAAAAGGTGCACAAGGTCTGATGAAGGAACTGGAATAAAAGACAAAAAAAGAGAATCTCCTTTTGGAGATTCTCTTTTTGGTATCTTATTTTTTTCCTGTTGTATTCGTGCGGCGACGACGGTTGTTTGCTCCCTTATGACCTGTTGCTTTATGCAATTTAGCCTTTGTGGGTTGGTAAGAGCTGGCAGGTGCGGAAGAAGGTTTTTTCTCCTTTTTGGGAGAAGAAGAACTTCCTTTTACTTTAATTTGTCCGTCTTTTGTGTACTTGGTAAGAGTTGCTTTTATGGCTCGCTCAATACGACGTAGCCACGGTTCGTCCGAACTTGTAGCTAAGGTGACGGCTATCCCCGTAGCACCGGCCCTTCCTGTACGCCCGATACGATGAATGTAATAGTCTACATCATGAGGCACATCAAAGTTGTATATATGACTGATACCCTCTATATCGATACCACGGGCTGCGATGTCGGTAGCCACAAGGATTTGTATTTTTGCCTTGGCAAAGTCACGAAGCATTTGGATACGGCGACCCTGTGTCATATCCCCATGCAGTTCGCCGATATTAAAACCTGCTGCCGCCAGCTCGTAAGCAAGCGCAACGGCGCCTTCTTTTTTGTTACAGAATACGATGGCGAGATAAGGATTATCTGCCTTAAGCATGGATATCAGACGAGAGAGCTTTTCTTCTTTCTCCACCAGGAATACCTTTTGTTCAATTTCCCGAAGTGTAACGGATTCGCCGTCTACCATGACAGATACAGGTTTTTTCATATACGTTTTTGCCAAATTTTTTATTTTATCCGGGATAGTTGCGGAGAAAAATAAAAGCTGTCTGTTGGCAGGCGTTTGGCGGATTAAGTTTTCCACTTCTTCAAAAAATCCCATATGTAGCATTTGATCAGCTTCGTCCAAGACGACATGGCGAACAGAAGAAAGGTGGATGGATTTGCGATTTACATGATCAATTAGGCGTCCCGGTGTACCTACGATGACATGGGGGCGACGCCCCAAGCGTTGTAACTGTGCTTCAATAGTTTTTCCTCCGATGAGGGGAAGTATATCGACGCCCAGCGACTCGCCGAACTTCTTGGCCTCGTCGGCTATTTGTCTCGCCAATTCGCGAGTGGGCGTGATAATTAGCACCTGTTCTTTGTGAATGTCTACAGGTATGCGTTGAAGGAGGGGGAGAAGAAAAGCCAGCGTTTTTCCTGTTCCCGTTTGTGCTCTGGCGATGACATCTTTACCCTTAAAAATGTGTAAAATAGACTTTTCTTGAATGGGTGTAGGCGTTTCTATGCCTTCTTTATATAATTGTTCTTCCAGTTCGGCGATAATGCCGAGAGAAGTAAAGGATTTCATAATGACGGTATGACCGATAAAGGTCTTCTCCTTTCTTATAAAGCATGTATGACACTTAGATTATACATGATAACATTAAGGGGGAGCAAATGCTGTTGTTTTGCTTTTTCTAAAGGCATATAGTAAAATATAAGACACGACAAGGGGGTACAGAATGAACTCGATTCTTTGGGATTTGATTCGCAGAAGCTTTTATCTTTGCTTCTTTATTATACCAATACCATTAGGTGCATACACGGTACACAGCGGCGATAGTGCTTTCATTGCGTTGGTGTGGTATCTTATACTGTCTTTTTTCATACCCTTTTTTTATCTTTCTTCTCCTCGGAGCGGCTTTGGCGTTAGAGAAAAGAGGGTTCCCCGCACGGCTTTCGTCACTATGTGGGGGCTCATACAGGGGCTAACCTATTATGTGGGGGTGCATTTTTCGCTTGATTTTATATGGGCACTTACAACGATAGGACGGGATTTGGTATTTGCTGTTGTTATGTATTCACAGATAGTGATCATGCTCTTCTTCAGCTATATAGTAACAAGTTTGGGAAAGGTAGATGCACAGGGATATGAGTAAAATTAAGGAAGTAGTAACATTTTCCATTATTTGTGCGCTTTTTAGCATTCCCCCGTCCCTTCTCATTGGAGGTATGACTATTAATCGCACCGTTCTTGCGGTTTTTTCGTTTATTATGCTGGTCATACCTTTTCTTCTTCGCCGATTAGGAAGAGGAAAAGGGATTTTTCTTTTTCCCTGGAGTTTGGGAAGGTATATATACAGCTGGAGTTTTTGGGTTATTTTTCTCGCCTTGGGGCCCATAACGACTTCCGAAGGAGGGAGCTCAACATCTTTTCTGGAGGGATTTTGGACGACGGCGATGCTTGTGGGTGTCGGCGTAGCTATGATTGTGAGTACCGTACAACTCTGTAAAGTATACGGCGGAGCCGAGGGAAAGAGTTTTTTAAAACAACTTTTGGAGGTTGCAGTCTGGGCACTTCCTATCCCTCACATTTTGCTGGGGGCCATTTTTTATATTGATTTACAGACTTTGGGGAGCAGG